>NZ_DBIC01000073.1:12178-29032 GCF_002296545.1 Herbaspirillum sp. UBA812
CAACTTTCCAGCGCTGTCTCGCTGGTGGATTCGGAGACGAATTTGGCCGAGCTGCTGTCGTCAATGGTAAAACTCTTGGGCGTAATCTCCTTCAATGCGTCGATCGCACTGAGGGGATTGAGGTTCATGTTCCACTTGATGTCGTTGGCCAGGCCAATGGAAATGGACGCGCCGATCGACACCTTGTTGGCGATCGAGAGATCCAGGCTGCTGGCAGTGCCTGCCGACAGCGAATTCTTCGATCCAAACGACATGCTGTTGGAGTTGCCGAAAGATACCGAATCACTACTGCCCTTGGTCGCGCTGTAGATGCTGCCACCCCCTTTGGGATCCACCGACCCGATGCCGATACTACTGTGATGGAATGGGGAGTTGAGCCAGATCACTTCCTTGCCCTTCACATCGCTCATGTGCATCTGGTTGCCACCCTTGGTGCTGATGCGGTTCTCGGTAGCGCTGTTGGCATTGACCAGACTGACATTTTCCGAGTTGGGGACAGCGCCCAGTATCACGGGTTGATCGGGATCGCCATCGGTGAATGACAAAAGCACTTCCGCGTTCTTGTGCAAGGGGAAATGCATGCCGTGATTGCTGCCCGAATAGGGGGTCGCCATGCGAACGCGCGCCGATCCCTTGTTGGCATTCTTGTCGCTTTGGTCGAACGGCAGTTGCACCTTGTACTGTCCAAATTCGTCGAGCTCGGCATATTCCCCGCTGCCCTCGCCGTCAATGGTGGCGTTCATGGTGCCAGCCACGCGCGGCTTGGGGGTCACGCGCTCGGGGCGAAACTGCACGTCCGACCTGATCGCCACGAAACTGTTGTGGTAATTGGTCTCGCCACCAGCACCGCTTTGACTGAACGGGCTACGGATCCCCTCAAGCAACGCCCCGGCCTGCGACCCTTCATGCGTGATCTCGGTGACCAAGTACTTTCCGTTGAAATCTTCGCGGTAGTGTTGTGCCAGCTCCATGAAATAACCGCTACGCAAACCGACGGCTGTCGAGTCCCCGGCGAACAGCTTACCTCCACAGGCAATTTCTTCGGCGCGCAGGCGCGCATAGCGCTTTCCCTCCTGCTCATTGCGGAAATTCTCGCCGTAAATCATCACATCGCCGAAGCCGTTCTCGGAAACGATATCGGATACCTTCAGTTCAACCGCTGCCTTGCGATAGTTGAAATCCTGCAGGATCACCTGGTAAGGCAGGGGCTTCTGTTTGCAGACGAATCCCTGGACGGCATCCGCGGCTGCGCCAGTATCGAGTTCATCGGCGGGCCGATAGCTCACTTTGATCGCGTCCTGTGCATGCATCATGCGGTGATCGCCAATGATCAGCTTCTCGGCGCGACCGCCATGATCGAACCAGTAATACATGCCTTCCTTTTCCATCCAGCGGGAAAGGAAGTCAAGATGGGTTTCCTGATACTGGCAAACGAAACTGCGCGGACGATAATCGCCCGTCAATTTCAATTCGAATGCTGAGGCAGGCAGGCGCGCTCCCTTAAGCAAGCCTTCTATGATGGACGGGATGGTCTGTTCGTTGAGGTACACCTCTGACACGCGATACAGCGACAAGCGCCACAAGTGAGGCACAAGGACTGCGCGATAGAACACGTAGCCGTCGGCGCGATGCAACTGGTCGAATCCCGCCAGCACACCGTGGTAAGGTACGGCACCACCACCATCGGGCGCGAAGATGGAAAAGGTCGCCGGGTTCTGCAGCATCTGGTCGAAGTCGATCGTTGCATCGTCGGTGACCAGCGTCAGCGTGAAGCGAAAGGTCTTCGATAGCGATTCGAATCCCTGCATGTTGACTACCGCGAACTTGTCGCGATCGAATGCCGTCGACACAAACTCAAAGCGCTTGTTGCTCATCAGGCGGCTGGATAAGGAAGCCATTGCGAATGATCTCCGGTAAAAGTGCACGGGCCGGCGCCAGCGGTCTCGTCTGTTTGTTCGTTTGACGCGTTACTTCAGCTGCAGCACGGTCGCCTCGGCATCCGCCCCCTCCGCATAGGGCATGAACAGCAGCGAGTGCGGACAACCCTTCACACGGGCGTAGTAGGACTGGTCTGCCCCAACCTGGTTGCGCACCGCCCAAGCCGTATATTCCTGTTCGCCGATCTGAAGTTTCATGCCCTGCTGGGCGTATTCCAGAATGGTCTTCTCAGGCAGGCCGCCGGCATCGCCGACCGCCTGGAAGTCGATCTCGGCGCCCTCCCCCGCAACACCGAACACCACGCCATCCCACTGGCCTGCGCGCGGTCCAATCTCGAACCATTGCCCCAGCTTCTCATCACCACTGACATGCAGCCGGTATTCGGGCGGTTCGACTTTGGCCGGCATATTGGCCTTGGCCACGATCTTGGCGGGCCAGGCGGCGCCTGCCTCTTCCAGATGCAGTGCATTGCGCAGCAAGGGCGGCAGCATGGCGGCGTCGGGTACCTTGCCGCGCCACATGAAGACGAGGGGAAAACCATGCCCCGCGCGCTCTCGCAGCGATGCCGCCAGCAACGACAGGCCGTAGCGCACCCCCGGTCGAGCCAGTTCAGCTTCGTCAGCCAGCACCAGCCAGACCGCCGCCTGCGCCTGCAGCAGCGCATCCAAGGCCACCCGCCACGTCATTTTCTGCGCATCATCCGCCCAAAAATGTCCCTTCACATCCAGTCCATAGCGCTTCAATACCCCGGTGAACGCCTGCACACGCGCAGGATCGTTGGCCAGGGAAGTCATCCATACCGTCTTCATGTCATCGGCTGCCTGAAAAATTGAACACCCCCGTCGCACCGCTTCGCGTCGGGCCATCGCCAAACCCTGTCGGGCCCGGCACCTAGCTCATGATCATGACCTTGACCTGGCTCGGCACCAGCACCGCGCCTACCGCGTTGCCGTCGTTCTGCTTGGTGGTATCGCCCATGCGCACGGCCGGGTTGCCCTCCAGCTTGACCTTCATGCTGCCCATGATGAACTCGGCGGGCCCCATGATCTTGCCGCTGACCACCCCGCCATTGACGCCCGGCTGATCACCATTGCTCATGGTGATCTTGGATGACTTGGTCAGCGCCGGCATGCCGGAGATCAACACCTTGGTCGTGGCCGGGTTACCCATCATCGGCATGGCGATGTTGGGATAAGGAAGTGGCACCGGGCCGGCCGGCGGAATGGGCGTATTGCAAACGTCCGGCATCGCCATGCATTGGCCGGCTTGCTTGGTGACTGCAAACATGTTTTGCTCCTTTGCTTGAAAGCGTCAGCCGAGGTCGATCTTCTCGCCATCAATCTTGACCTGGCCATCGGCCAGCAAGGTCGTGTGCGCGGCCTTCATGTGGAAACGATCCTTGACCAGCATGCGCACACGTCCGGCCCGGGTTTCCTCCAGGTTCTCCGTCCAGCGGAAACTGTCGCGCGCTTTCTGCACCAGCCGTCCTACTGTGGAGGTGATGTTCTGCGCCACGCTGGTCAGGCTGCCAAAGCGCGCCTGCGCCTGTTCGGCACTGGCGCTGAGCTCGCGGAAGCGCAGTTCGCCACGAATGCCGGTCACGTCCACTTGCGCTCCGACCATGGTCACGCGCTGGCGGCCCTGCAATTCCAATTGCTCAGCCTTCACCTGAAGCTGGCCCTGGCTGGTCTGCAATTGCACCGCGCCTGGCAAGGTCAGCGTGGCCTGCTCCGGTGTGGCACGTGCCAGCACCGCCAGCACGAAGCAGGATTGCGTGCCGCCATGGCAGACCAGCACCGTATCGCCGCATTCCGGCTCAATCAGGCAGCTGTCAGCGCGCAGGGCTCGTTCCACGGCCATTTCCGGCGAACTGAGGAAGAACCACTTGTCTGCGCGGCCAGTCACGGTTGCATACAACATCCCGACGGCGTGATCCGCCCCCGGGCGGGACATGGTGATGAGCGTGTTTTGCATGATGTTTTTTCCTTGCGTGAACTATCGATTCCATCTGGCTTGCGGGGCGCGTTCAGCGTGCCGCCACTTGGGGTTGCCATCGTTCGGCCCGTTCCAGCAGCGGGTCGGTGGGGCGCACCCCGTCAAAGTTGGTGCCATCCCAGCGGGTATTCTGTTGCAGCAGTCCATGAATGTTGGCGCCGCCCAGGTCGGCCTGGCTGCAGTCGGCCTCCGAGAAGTCCGCATGGGACAGGTCGCAATGGACCCATGCAGAACCCTTCAGTTGCGCTCGTTTCCAGAGCGTCTTCTGGTGCACCGACATGTGCCAGGAGACCCCCGCTGCCTTGGCCTCGCTGAAATCTGCCTGGGAAGCGTCGCTCATCTCGAAGGCAGCGCCTGCGAGATTGACCTGCTGCGCCTGCGCGTCGATGAAGCACAGATAGCTGCTGCGCGTACCTGCCAAATTGGCCTGCTGCAGCTGGGCGCCCATGAAGCTGGTGCGATCCAGTCGTGCGCTGGTGAAATCCGCCTGCTGCAATTGGGCGTTGACGAACATGGTCATGGTCAGGTCGCAACCTGCGAAGTTCTGCGCCTGGAGCTGGCTGTCCTTGAGAAAGGCCTGCGTCAGCACCGCGCCGGCCAATCGCACGCTGCTCAGGTCGGTATGCATAGCGGTCCAGCGGGTCAGGTTGGCACCACTGAGGTCGGTGTTGAGCAGGGTCACCTCGTTCATGTCACAGCGCACCAGCTGTGCGCCTGCAAGGATGGCACCATCCAGCCGGCAATGCCCAAAGGTCGCCTGCAGCAGTTCTGCCCGCTGCAGTTGGGCCGCGTTCAAATCCACTTCGTTGAAGCTGGCCTGTGCGGCCTGCACGCCTTCGAGATTGGCACCGGAGAGGTCGACATTGTGCAGGTACGCATTGGCGAGATTGGCCGAGCTCAAACGTGCGTTGGCCAGCCGCACGTTGATCAGCGTACAGCCCGACAGGTCGCGTCCGCTGAGGTCAGCACCAGAGAGGTCGATATCGCTGAGCCGGCGCTCTTGTGCCAGTGTCTGCCAGATTTGTTCGAGTTCCACGTTCATTCCCCTGTCATTTGCTGCATTCTTTTCATACCGATCGTCGCGCTGGAGGTGTCACTTGCAGCGACCCGCACCATCTCTGGCATCACGCCAACGGTGGCCGCACCGTCAAAATGGTCCGCTCGACGTGCGCCCCTTCCAACGCGCTGGCACGCAAGGTGCATCCCTCCAGATCGGCACCGTAGGCGTTGGCAAAATGCAGCACCGTCGCTTCTACCCGTGCCTTGCGCAACGAGCCCTTGAACAGGTTGATTCCACTCAGATCAGCCTGGCTCAGGTCAGCCCGGCCGAACTTGGCATGGCGTGCCGATGCCTGACGAAAGCTGGCCCCGGAAGCCTTGACCTGACTGAAATCCGCATCATCCAGTATCGCGCCGACGAAGCGGGCAGCTGTGAGCTGCGCCCCCTCCCATGCCGCACGCTGCAATTGCGCGCCATCAAAGACGGCATGGCTGAACTGGCTGCCACCATCTGCGCGCGAGGAACCCATGATCGCCGCCACGAACTGAGCTCCGGTGGCATCAGCACCATAGAACTCAGCCTCTTCGCAGTACGCCGCCTTGAAGTTGGAAGCCGCCAGCTTGCTCTCGTTGAACATCGCCTGATGCAACCGGGCCTGGCCGAAATCTGCCCCGGACAAATCGGCCCCGCTGAAATTGCCATGCGTGGCAGTACAACCCGCCGCCTGCACTCCCGACATCGCAGCCTGGGAAAAAATGGCGTCGTCCAGCACCGCATTCGGCAACTGCGCCAGGGTGAAATCGGCTCCGGTGAAATCGCCCTCCTGCATGCGGGCACCCGGCAAACGGGCCTTGGCGAACTTGGCCCCGCCCGCGCTGGCCTGCGCCAGGTTGGCATTGCTGAAGTCGGCCTCGCTGCAGTCGGCACCTTGCATGAGGCAAGCCGACAAGTCCGCATGGGCCAAGCGGCTACCCGCAAATACAGTACCTTCGAGCAAGGACCCTGAAAAATCCGCCGCGCTGAGGTCCAGCTTCGAGAGATCGACACCACAGAGGTCATAGCCACGCAGTGAGTGCTTTGCGGTGTGCAGTTCGATCACTTGCTCGCGAGTCAGTTTGGGCAGGGCTGCAGGGGCCTGAGCAAGCGTCGGGATGGCCACCGCTGCCAGCGCCTGTGTAGCAGCCACGGGCGGCAGCATGGAGACTTCCGGCCAGTCCGGCAGGGCGTCAGGCACGTTTTGCAGCAATGCCTCGACATCGGTACCGAACAGGGCTTCCCCTGGCTCTGCGCCGGGTCGGGTGGCGGCGAATTTTTCGATGTCGGCTTCGCTCAGCTTGTGTTGCCGCATCAATTCCTGGCTAGAACGCTGCAAATCCAGCACGGAGGCTTTGGCCTCTGCCAGGGAGCCGCTGCCTGGCGGAGCCTGCGGGACCTCCATCTTCAGGGCATCTGCCTCGCTCAGGTTGTGCTGGCGCATGAGGGTCTGAGTTTCCCGCTCCAAGTCCGCGATGGCCCGCTCGGCTTCAGCGATGGAAACGTCGGTCGGCACGGCTGGCGGAGGCTCCAGCGCAGCCAGGTCAGCGGGCGTGATACCAAAGCGTTGCATCAGCTCCGCGGTCTCACGTTCCAGCTGGATGATCGCCTGCTGCGCTTCACCCAACTCCGGAAATGGTGCGGCAGCAGCAGCGGCCACTGTCGCTGCTGGCATCACCACTGCCGGCAATGGTGGCGGTTGCGTCGCTGACGCAACAGGATTGGCCGGCACCGTATCGGCTGCCACGGCCGTTGCGCTCGCCTGACCACGATACAGATCAAACAAGGCCTCGTAGTGTCCGAAAGACAGCGGCGCATCCTGCAGGCGTTCCCATTCGGCCATTACATGCAAGACATCGCTGGCATCTTCGTCGGCCACCTCAGACTGCGCCCGATACAACACAATGCCGCATGACAACTCCGGAAACAGCCAGACGGTATCGAGGCGCGCCTCGATTTCGCTGAAACGCTCGGCGCCGTTGACTTGCTGCCGATGGACGAAACAGCGGGCGCGCAAGCCCGGCAAGCGTGCCGTCAGGGTCGCCTGCTGCGGATGCATTCCGTGTAATTCGACGACCTCGTCTCCCACGTAATACCCAGCATTACGCTGATCTGCGGGAACCGTATGAAAGTATTCGGCACGGGTATCTTCTGGCAGATGCGGCCAGGTGTGTTTTAACCATTGGTCGTCGCACTTTCCCAACTGAGCGGTGCGCAACGGTGCGGTCGCGTCAAGCGCCCAGAATCCGGCAGGTTCTACCCGGTCGCCTCGTGATGTGATGCGCTGGCGCATCCGTTCCACATTGGGCAGCGACCACTGTGCAACGCCGTCGGCCGACACGGTGGCGGCCGCCCCCTTGCCGGCCCGGTTCGCCGCTTCATCCGGACCGCCGAAGGCCTGCCCTGGCGTCAGCGGCATTGCCACGAAGGGGGAGGTCTGCGAGATCAGGCCCAAGGCGTTGAAGTGCCGGTCACCGATCACCAACAATTGCTTGAGCACGCTGCCCACCTTGGCGGAGACCAGCATTTCCTGCACCGGCTTGCCGCCCGGCGCATGGGCGCTGCCGTAGACCTTGAACTCGCCGGCTGGCTTGGGATAGCCGTCATCGAGCACGCCTTCCCCCATGGCGCGAGCGACGGCATCCCACAACTCCGGTTCGGGACGCAGGCCCGCCAGTTCGCTCCGGTCAAAGGGAAACAGGCCCAGCATGCCAACGGCCAGCGTATTGCGTCGGGCAAACCGAAAACTGCGGTAGAGCACCGCCAATTCATCAGGACGGAAAATTTTCATGTCAGCCCACCCGGATCATGGAACCGTTGATGGTCACGCCGGAAGCGCCTGCACTCAGGGTATTGGTACCCATCTCCAGGCTGGCGGAGGTGGCGTTGAGCGTCATGCTGCTCTTTCCAAACTCAGCCACTGCCTGCATCGCAGTAGTGGTGACGGAGGCCTTGCCCATTGAGATCGAGGCGCCTTGTACCGGATCGGCTGCCACGGCGGCCTTGCCGGACTTGGCGAGGAATCCATCCGACGTCAGTTTGGCCGTTGCAAGATTGTGTTTGAGCACGATACTGGCCCCAGGATTGTTGCTGGCCAGCGTGCAGGCCGAACTGGTGAGATCAAGCGTGCCTGACATCTGGGCGGCATCACTGGCGGCCAGACTGATTTTGTCTGAATTCAAATCGATGGACGACTTTTTCAGCCCCTTCGTTTCTGCCGTGATCGCGACCGTCCCGGTCTCGATATTCACCATGCCGCGCTTGTTCCCGGGAGGCAGCACTCCGGCCAGCACGGGCAAACTGTCGGCAGTCATCTCGATACCGCTCTGGCCGAGTTTCATGTTGCTGACATAGGCTTCCTCCTTGGCCGTTGCGGCCAGGGCGTCGGCAGATTTGTTCAGGGCGAAATGATAGATGCTGCCGGCCGTGACCAAAGTGTTCAAGGCCGCCTGCGCGCCCGAGAAACTGGCATTCCACCAATCGAAGGCCGGGATTTTCCCGCCCTTGGCGTCGGACTTGGACGCCATGCCGGCAGAGGCGCCAGCTGCCACTGCCATGTTGACCAGCACATTGACCTTGACCGCGTTCTTGAGCGCTGTCTTGAGCGTATCGACCGTGTCCTTGATCAGCTTGCGCTGGCCGCCGGAGATGAGCACATTGTCATTGCCCTGCAACTTCCCCTCGGTCTTGAGCGATACCGATTCGGAATCGTCGAGGCTGAAACTGCGCCCGAACTTCCAGGAAACGTCACGCCCGTAACTCACCCCGATGCTGGCCCCCACCGAGGCCTTGGTACCCAGCGATGCCGAAATGCTGTTTTCGATGGAAGCGCTCAGCGAGTTCTTCACGCCGATCGATACCGAGGTCGAATTGCCGGCCGACATGCTGACCGAACTTCCCGAGGTACTGGCCCAGATCCCCTTGGCTTCGTTGCCGTAGCCGATCACGGTCTTGTCGTTGGAATTGCCCGCGGAGATGATCTTGACCGACTCAGTGCCCTCTTTGTCTTCCAGCACAATGCTGTTGCCCACGGTCTGCAGGACGGTCTGGGTGGAATTCTTCTCGTTGACTACATTGGGATTCTCGGAATTGGCCACCGCCGACATGATTACCGGCCGATCAGGATCCCCTCCTTCGAACGACAGCAACACCTCCGCTCCCTTGTGCAAGGGCGCATGCATGCCATAAGTCTTGGCCGTACCGTCCTCCTCCGTCACCGTGCCTGCATAGCCCGAGGCCATGCGGATGCGCACCGAGCCTGCGCCATCCTGGCGATCGGTCTTGTTGAACCGCAACTTCACCAGATACCGGCCCTTGTCGTCCAGATCGGCGATCTTGTTGCTGGATGCCGAATCGATCACGGCGCTCATGGTGCCGGTCAGCTGCGGCCACGGCGTTACCCGCGGCGGACGAAATTGCACCTCGGCCGCAATGGCGTGAAAACTGTTGGCGTAATGGGTTGGCGCTGCACTCTTGTCGCGGTTGTAGGGGGTATCCAGCCCGTTGAGCAAAGCCCCGGCCTGGGAGCCACGATGTTCGATTTCGGTCACCAGATATTTGGCATTGAAGGCGTCGCGATAGTGACCGCGCATTTCCATGAAGTAGCCACTGCGCAAGCCAACCACGGTGGACTCCCCCGCAAACTGCTTGCCGGTGCAAACCAGCTCCTGGGCGCGCAGTGCAGCATAGCGCTTGCCTTCCTCATCGCTGCGGATGTGCTCGCCCTGCAGCATGATCTCACCGACGGCACTGTTGAGCGTGGAGACCTCATGTTCGAACTTGAACGATACCTTGGCATTGGCGTAATCGTAGTCGTAGACAGTGACCGTCTTCGGCAACGGCCGCTGATTGCCGATAAAAGCCTGCACCGACTTGTTTCCCACGCCCGTGTCGAGCTTGTCGGCGGGACGGTATTCCACCGTCACCGTATCGACCGCATGGCCCTCCTTGGCATCCAGGATGGTGATCGTATCGGCCTTGTCATCATGCGTGAAATAGTAGTAGAGACCATCGCGCTCCATCCAGCGCGAGAGGAAATCAACATGGGTCTCCATGTGCTGGCAGACGAAATCACGCGCGTAATAGGTGGCGGTCGCCTTGATGTCGTACTTCAGCGTCTTGTCCGTATCGAGGACGAGCTTGATCAGGTCCGGCGTCTTGCGGCTGCCGAGATAGACGTCCGAGATACGATTGAGCGACAGGCGCCACATGTGAGGCACCAGTACTGCGCGATAGAACGTGAAGTTCTTGTCGACCTGCTGCAACAACTCGAATTCGGCAAGTATGCCGTGATAGGGCGTAGTCGAACTCCCGTCGGCGGAGAATATCTGCAACGTGGCAGGATGCGCCAACATGGCGTCGAAATCCACGTTGGCGTCGGCGCTGACCAGGATCAGTTCGAAACGGAACATCTGCGAAATGGCTTCGCGGCCTGTCAAGCTGACCACCGCGACCTCGGCCTTGAACGCGTCGGAAGAAAAAGCGAATCGCTTGTTGCTCTTGAGGATTTCGTCAAATGAAGCCATACCCATTCCCTGGAATCTGATTATTCACACACCGATGTTGCCCATGCCGTCTTGCCGCGCCATGTCAGTCCGGTTACAGCCGTAACACGGCGCACCAGGCAGCATCCGGCTCAAGCCGGAAAGTCCACCTTGAACGTTCCATCCTCAGCCACATCCAGCGTGATGGCCGCAGGTTGCACCTCGCCACTCATGCGCGAGAGGATCTCCTGCGACATCAGCGGCATGACGGTGCCGCGCAAAATGAAATCAATGTTGCGCGCGCCGGTCTCGACCTCGGTGCAACGGGAAGCGATCTGCTCAACCACTGCATCGGTATAAGTGAACTTCATCTTGTTGTTGTGCAAAAGGCGGCTGACGATCTTGTTCATCTTCAAGCGCACGATACCGGCCAGCGCATCACGCGCCAGCGTGAAGTAAGGAATGACGGTCATGCGCGCCAACAGTGCCGGCTTGAAGTGCGCCGAGAGAATCGGACGGACCGCCGAGAGCAGCGTATCGTGGTCGGGCCTGTCATCGCCAGCCGTCATTTCGGTGATCACGTCGGTCGCCAGGTTGGAGGTGAGGAAGATGACGGTATTGGAAAAGTCGATCTCCTTGCCCTCGCCGTCGGACAGCATGCCCTTGTCGAAGACCTGATAGAACAGGTTCATGACGTCCAGGTGTGCCTTCTCCACTTCGTCCAGCAACACCACCGAATAGGGACGCTGACGTACCGCTTCGGTCAACACGCCCCCTTCGCCATAACCGACATAGCCCGGCGGCGAGCCGATCAGGCGGCTGACGTTGTGCTTTTCCTGGAACTCGCTCATGTTGATGATGACGGTGGACTTCTCATCGCCGAAGAGGATGTCGGCCACTGACAGCGCCGTTTCGGTCTTGCCGACCCCGGAAGGACCGGCCAGCAGGAACACGCCGAGCGGCTGTTGGGGATCGCGCAGGCCGGATTGGGCCGTTTTGAGGATCTCTCCGATCTGGTGCATCGCGTGATCCTGCCCGCGTACGCGCTCGGAGAGCGTCCTGGCCATGTGCATGACGGTCGCGGCCTGGTCGCGCAGCATCTTGCCTACAGGGATACCGGTCCAGTCCGAGATCACCTTGGCGACGACATCAGGATCGACATCCACGCGCACCAGGGGCTCCTTGCCCTGAGCAGTCTTGAAGGCGTCACTGGCGGCTTCGATCTCCTGCACCAGACGCGCCAGCTCTTCCTCCGAGGCCCCCTCATCCCGAGCTTTCTTGCGTGCTGCGCGCGCTGCCAGCAGCGCGTCGGCAGCGGCCTTCTGTCCCTGCCAGACCTGCCGCAGTGCCTCGGCCTGTTCTTCCGCGGTGGCCAGCAGGCCATCGATATCATCGAGCCTTGCCAGGTCAACCGGCTGCAGGTTGTCGCGATCGCGCTCCAGACCTCCCTTCTCCCGTTGCAGCGCCTGGATCAGGCGTTCCTTGTCCTCCAGCACATCCGGCTTGGCGCTCTGCAGCACCTTCACGCGGGCGCAGGCGGTGTCGAGCAGGTCGACCGCCTTGTCCGGCAACTGCCGGCCTGTGATGTAGCGAGAAGACAGCTCGGCCGCCGCGATGATGGCGTCATCACGCATCACCACGTGGTGCACATCCTCATACTTTTCCTTCAGTCCACGCAGGATCAGCACCGCCGTGGCAAGATCCGGCTCGTCCAGCTTGACCAACTGGAAGCGACGTGCCAGGGCGGCATCCTTCTCGAAGTACTTCTTGTATTCGGCCCAGGTCGTCGCCGCGATGGTGCGCAGCTCCCCGCGAGCCAGCGCAGGCTTGAGCAGGTTGGCCGCGTCGGAGGTGCCGGCCTGACCACCGGCACCGATCAGGGTATGGGCTTCATCGATGAAGAGGATGATCGGTTTGGGCGAGGACTTGATCTCGGTAATCACGCCCTTGAGACGGTTTTCAAACTCCCCCTTGACGCTGGCTCCGGCCTGCAGCAGGCCCATGTCCAGTCCCAGGATGGTCACCTCCTTGAGCGAATCGGGAACGTCGCCGGTGACAATGCGCAGGGCCAGGCCCTCGACCACGGCGGTCTTGCCGACGCCCGGATCGCCCACGCAGATGGGATTATTCTTGCGACGGCGCGCCAGGATGTCCACCATCTGGCGAATTTCCATGTCGCGCCCGAATACCGGGTCGATTTTGCCGGCCCGTGCCTTGTCGGTGAAATTCTCGCAGAAGCGGGCAATGGCGCTGCCGTCGCCCGCCGGTGCGCCCGCGGCTTCACCACCGCCTGGTGCATCTGCGGCTGCGGCAGTTTCCTCGATGGAGGCGCTGCAGATCTGGCCGAAGGAAGCCAGCAGGGTTTCACGATTGAGGGCGCGCAGCGGCGTGGCGTAGTCGCCGGTGGCATAGTAGGTCGCACGTGCCAGGAAGGCCAGCAGGATCGCGCCGGAACGGATGCGGCTCTCGAACAGATTCACTGATGCGATCAGCCATGCGTCCTGCAGCAACTCCAGCAGCAACGGCGAGAACGCCGGGCGACCGGCATTGCCGGTGCGCATGTCCTCGATGGACTTTTCCAGGGCGCGTCTGACCAGGGCCGCATCTACGCCGTGCTGGCGAAGCATCAGCACGATATCGGATTGCAGATCATCAAGGAGTTTGACCAGCAGGTGCTCCACGGTGATTTCATAGTGCCCGCGCGAGACGCACAAGCCCACGCCGTCTTCCAGTGCCTGTTTGCTATAGCCGTTGAGGCGGCCTACCAGGGGTTTCAGTTCAACCAGCAGCATGTCTTCTCTCCCAAAATGAATTTGTTTGCATGGATTCCTGCTTCCGTCCAAAGGACCACCGCGCGCGTTGCGCTACGGACGGCCCTACAACATGAATTTCACCGTCGTCGACGCCCCACCGTGCCCGGGCGCCAGCCAGGTGTCCTGCCCCAGCCTGGACCACTGCTGGCTGTTGCAGCGCATGCCTTGCGCTTCTTCACTACGAAGGTCCAGCACGACTTCCACCTCGAGCGGATCAATCAGGTAGAAGCGAGTCAGGAAGCGCAGGCGCTGGTGTCCGGCCGCCCCGGGCAGCAGTTGCCGGAACAGTGCTTCGGGCAACTCGGACAGACGCAATCGCAGGGTGCTGCCGTAATCATCAATAGTGCTACCCAGGTAAGCTTCCTCGCCCAGGCTCGTCCCCTGGCGCCCCAGACTCCACTGCTGGTCGGGCGGAATCGCCATGACCCGCAGCACGCAACTGTCGATCTCCACGCTTGCCCCCGGGAAGGCGTCGGCCAGCATCGTGCGCAGTCCCAAAGCAGAGCGCGGACGCTGATTGAGCAGGCCGGCGTAACGGAGCAGTCCGGCGCTGCCCGGCAGCAGGCCGACGCGCAATTGCTCCTCGTCCAGGCCGACGAAAGAGAACATGTGACCGAGGGCAGCGGCATCGCCATCCTCGACCACCCGCTGCTCCAGCCGGTATTTGGACCAGGCTTCGAAAAGCAGCGGATACAGCGCGTAGTGCACAATGTCGATGAACTCGCGCTGGGCATGTCCCCCTTCGCGTTCTTCATCGAACAGGTCCTCGGTGTAGTAGGTCGGCAGTGGCGAGGCCACGCCGTACAGTCCGAAGAAATTGGCCGTGATGCGATAGCCGCCCTGGGGGCGGGCTTCGATGCTGTCGACATCGTTGTCCGGGAAATTGAGCGACAGTTTGGGCCGGATGCGCAGGTTCTCGGGGCGCGCGGCACCCGTATTCTTCTCGAACAGGCGCAACAGGCGGATCGCCTGGAAGTAGGAATACCGCTCACCCCGTGCGAGCAGGTCATCCTTTACAGAAGGGCTTGTTGTCCCAGTCGCGCCGGCCATTTGAAGACTGCTCCCGAAAAGGCGTCTTCCATCTCGACGCGGGTATAGGAATTGATGCCGGCATAGTCGGCGATGAAACGTTCGATGACGCAGCCAAACAAGTACATGTCGCCGATGCCGGCGAAGAAGTCCTGGCGACATTTGATGCGCACCCGCTGTCCGCGCAGCACGCTGCCCCGACCAACCAGGCGGGTCTCGGGTGTGGCGATGACTTCCTGGATACCTTCGATGCGGCGACGGTTGGCGGCTTCCTGCCCCTGCTCATGCCGCTCGGGGAATACGTACAGCGACAGCAGCGCCTGCAGGTTCTCCGCATTGGCCACTGAGAGGAAATTCAACGAGACGTGCGAGACCATGCGCCACAGCAAGGCTTCGCCGGTCGGCGGATTGAGTGCAGGCGAGACGGTGCGGATGTTGCGAAACTGCATGCGGTCCGGCGAACTGCTGGTGGGCTGACTGATGTCGCCCAGCTTCAGACTCTCCGGCAGGCTGCCATTGGTGCAAGTCAGGCGCACCGACAGCGTCTCCGGCCGGGGCTCGTCACCGGGCGGATAGTTTACCGACAGGAACATCTCGTTACCGCGGCCCACGGTGGCGCTGCGAATGGTCGTACGGTAGGACAGGCGTGCACCGCGCCGGTCGTGGCGGTACAGGCCGAAGGGTACATACACCCTCTCCTTGCCGATACCCTGCTGGAAGCCGGTCACCTGGTCCACCGAATAGACCTGAAAATGCTGGCGGGTACGTCCTTCCGGAGTGATCCGGTACTCCGTCACCCGATGCTCGTGGCTGATAGGATCAGCCGGATGACCGAACAGGTTGATGGCCGGCACTACGTTGAGCATGAAGCTGTCCAACCGGATTTCGGGCATCCAGTCCGGCATCTGGTCCAACGTGATGTACACCGAGAAGTGACTACCGCTGCGTGTACTCCAGCGCTGCAGCCCGGTCAACTCGACGAAGAGGAACTTCTCGGGCTGGACGAAGAACTCCTGGATGTTGCGATAGCCGGAAAAAGTATTGCCAGGATAGGGCAGCATGGGCTGCTCGAAACCGGACACGCGGATTCCCTTCGTCCCCAATTCGAAACGGGCACCGTCGCCACCGGTCAGGCGCACATTGACCACGTGATTGCTCAACAGCAGCAGCAGTTTCGCGGCCTCGTTGTAACCGCCGCCAAGAAAGAGCTGCAGACTGTCAGCCTGCCACTGCGACAAATCCTGCCCCACCATCTCGAATTCAAGCACCAGCATGGGTGCAGTGCCTGCATGGCTGAGCACGTTGACATCCACCAGTTGCAGTGGCTCCACCGGCAGCGCTGCCGTGGTGACGAAACGGCACGGCGTTCCATCAACCGGCAATGAACTCAGCTCGGTGCCGGCCGGCACCACGGCCGTCTCCATCAGCGGCCCCCTGGGCGTGAAGCTGATCATGGTGCTGGCCGGCACGGGCCGCAGATAATGCGGGAACAGCAGGTTTGCCAGTTCCTGCACGAATTCGGGGAATTCGTCGTCGAGCTTCTGGCGCGTCAGACCGGTCAGGAATGCCACGCCTTCCAGCAGACGCTCCACATCTGGATCGGCCGACGAACCTGAGAGCATGGGCGCGAGTGCCGGATTGTTCTGCGCAAACTCGACTGCCAGTCCCTTGAGCTTGTTCAACTCATCTTCGTAATATCGATTGAACATGTCAGACGGCGTGTTATGAACCCTGTTGTAAATCCCGTGATCACGCGGTCGGTCTCGCGGCGAAAAAAACGGCCCCTGCTCGACTCACGGCGGAACGATCATTGCCCATCCTGCTGGCATGCAAACGCATCTCAGCAGGAACATCCGAAGAAAGCGTGGGCCTGATGCCCGCCCCATCGGCATGTGCCTGGTGAAACGGTTCCTGTGTGCGTATCAGCCTATCCTGACCTTGCCATTGGAACCGACCGTAGTGGAAATCTGCAAGGGGATCTCGCGGTTGTCGACTTCCAGCGTTCCTTGCAGGGAAAAGCGAATCGACAGCACATCAGTGGTCTCTGCATTGAGCAGCACGCGCGGCGATTTCACCCGCGGCTCATACTTCAGCACCATGCGACGGATCTCCTCTTCCATGTCCGTGACCGAACCCCGGCCGGTACCCCCGGCCAGGTTGGTAAAATCGGGCACGCCAAAATACGGATCGATTGGTACGCTGCCCTGACGCGTATTGAGCAGACGGGAAAGATGGTCGTTCACCGATCGCACCAGGATGTCCACCTGAGTCTGGCTGGTGCGCTCGGCGTCGGCCTCGCTCCAGTTGGCGATCCGTTCCAGCAATCGGCGTTCCCGCATCTTCCGCTCCTGCTCAATGACGCGCCTGAACCGATTACGACTTCGGAGCGAGCCAGGAGTCTTCTGCCTCGATACCGTCCGGATCGAAGGTCCAGGTGACCTTCTCGTAGGTGAACGAGATATCTTCCATGTGGCCCATCTGCTGATTGGTCGGCGTCAGGCAGTTCGGGGTCCAGGCCCGGATATTGGTCAGGATGGCGTTGGACAGCTTGACCGTGTAGTAC
>NZ_DBIC01000141.1:0-26872 GCF_002296545.1 Herbaspirillum sp. UBA812
CAGCACCGGCGAATAAGGAGGGATAAAGCATGTCTGAATGGATTGAGTGGAAGGGCGGTGAGTGCCCGGTGGATGGCGAAACTATCGTGCAAGTAGGATTTCGAGATGGCATCGAAATGCAAGGTGAACGCGCTGACTTTTGGGACTGGTCTCACGCTCGCCGCAGATCGTTTGCCGACATCGTCGCCTACCGCGTAGTCAAGGAGAAGGAAGCATGAAGACAGTAGAACTTGAAGGGGCAGCGCTGGATTACTGGGTGGCCAAGACCGAAGGACGTTGTTTGCATGAGCAGACCCGAACCAAATGTGGCAATTGGGGCACAGATTTTATCTGCATTGCATGCGGGAAGGATGCTTACAACGAAATAACAACAAGGGATTGGAAACCATCAACAGATTGGGCTCAGGGCGGCCCGATCATCGAGCGCGAGCGCATCGAACTAGAACCAACAGTATTTGATTGGTCAGCTCGTGTTGATGGCATTACAGGCTGGTGGTTTGCAAAAACTCCCCTCATCGCCGCCATGCGGGCATTCGTTGCATCGAAGTTTGGCGATGAAGTAGAGGACATCCCATCATGCTAGACCGCCTCCTAATCCTCCTGTGGAAAACAGGGTATGTAATCCTCTTCGGAATACCTGATTGGGTGAGGGAGAGGAAGAACCGGAAGAAGGAGCAATCATGAGCACAGATCGCGAGCTGTTGGAGATGGCGGCGAAGGCGGCGGGATTTTATTCCCGCGATGCATGGGCTTTCGACCCAGATTGGGGGCTGAAGATTTCAAGCGGTGCTCCGCCATATGAATGGTGGAATCCGAGCTCAGATGAAGGCGACGCAGCCAGACTAGCCATGAGGCTGTGCGCTGCAGGAAAGATGAGAATTCAGATAACCGAGCAAAGCATCACCTGCTTCTACGAGCAGGATGGCGTGTTCGTGCCATGGAGCTGGGGATACGAGACATGCACGCTATCGGAAGCATTCTGCAAGTGCATCACAGGTGCTGCAGCAGAAATCGGGAGGAACATGCCATGACCCGCAAGAAAAAACAGATCCGTCCACGCTTCATCCACTTTGAAATACGAGACCCCTGGAAAGATGAATTCCTCGCAGGCGCGACATTATGCTATTCGCCAGAGCGCGCAGCACGCGGTCACTTTAGCAAGACCATCAGGCGCTTTCATGCAGTAGCAACAAAAGAATGCTGGCCGCGCAAGCCAGAACTGATTATTCGGAGAATCGCATGACCCGCCGCCCCCGACGAGACGAGCGCAGGGATGCAAGGGAGAGGAAGCGGTGGATGGGAGAGAACGATGAGCGCTAGACCGATACACGCGATCCGCCTGAAAAACACATTGCTCCTTGCGGACACGTTGAAAACACATACAGCACTGGCAGAAATGCTGGGCATGAGCGAGCAGAACCTGTCTCAATACTTGCGAGCAAATGCAACACGCAACATCGGAAACACCTTGGCGCAACGGATTGAAAAGGCGTTTGACAAGAGCCCGGGATGGCTCGATTTGGACCAGGAGAAATCATGAACTACAGAGACTTCACCGACGAAGAACTTCAAAATGCCATGCGCATAACTCAGATCGAGTTGCGAGAAACTGCGTCTAGCATGAATTCTGCGCTGCTAAAAAGTAACGCCGAATGGCAGCGTTACGATAGGATCGTGCAGAGCTGCATGGAATCAACCGATGAAATGGTGGCGGAAGTATTGCGCCGCTCCGGAATCATACTCAACGCAGGAAATAGCAATGCAAAATGACCTGATCACCATCGAAGAAATTGCAGAAATGCACCACTGCAGTGTCCGTCACGCACGTGATGTGCTGGTGAAAATGCCCGGATTCCCGGCGCCTGGACCGACCAGCGGGCGCAAGTTGAAGGTATGGATTCGGTCCGAAGTAAGGGCATTCGTGACGCGAAAAGCCACACAAATCCCGCACACGGCCCGGCAAGCCGCGTAAATGCTGGGATCTGCATTCCGGCTCCCGGCACCAAAGAATTATTCGATGCAGTACAGAGATGTTTGAAAGCCCGCAGTGTTCGATGACACTGCGGGCTTTTTGTTGTTCAAGTCCGTCCAGGGACCTGGCATCAGCGTTCTTCCTGGCCCCGGAAGACGTAAAAGTTTTTTGGTGCGCAGCTCGAGAATGATTTCTCCGAAGACTGGCTCACCGTCGCTACCGCTGTCTGTCCATGGATAATTTCCGTTGACCTGCGCCGTTCGTCAAGGACTTCATTTTCTTCGTGCATCGCGAAATCGCCTGCCAGCAGGGCCAAGGATGGATCCTGTACCAGTCCGGCTATCCATTTGTCCGGGAAAGACAGCCCTCCCCGGAGCGAAAATAATTTTCTGCAGCGAGCAGTATCATTTTTCCGCCCACAGCTATATAATCGCCCCTCTTCGAAAAAAGACCGCCGCAACCGCGCCCTCCAGCGCATGCCGCCACCCCGTTTTTTGACAGACAGCGAGTCATGGACAACAGCATCAACCGCAGGTCCGGATTGCAAAGAATACAAACAAAAAGGCCCTCGCTTGCGAGGGCCTTTTTTATGGCCAACGGTTTTGCAAATAATTTGCGCAACCCCGCCAGAAACCGCGCCAACGCTGGGAACTTATCCCCGTTTTATGTGCATAAACTTGTGGATAAGCCATTTTCACCCCACGCAAGTGCCGTCCCCGCCTGCCCTCCCAATAAACCGCACAAAATTTAGGCAGCCCTGTGTACCAGAAAATCATTTACGCGGCTTGCTCGCCATCGCCTCGCGCAAGGCTTGCGCCAGCGTCGCGGCCGCCGGTTTCAGGACCCGTCCCTTCAAGGTAATCAAGCCCATCGCCCGGCTCAAGACCGGACTGGTCACCGGCCGCGCCACAATGCCCTTGTAGGGCGCATTGCGAATGGCCAGCTCCGGCAGCAAGGCCACCCCAAGCCCGGCGGCGACAAGGCTGATGGCCCCGGCCACGTGATTGGTCTCATACTGGATCACCGGCCGCTGCGGTACCCGCGAGAAGGCATTGTCGATCAGGCTGCGGTTGCCGCTGCTGGAGGAGACCGACACCAGCTTCTCCCCCGCCAGCGACTTCCAGTGCAAGCTGCTCTGCGCAGCCAGCGGATGATGGGCCGGCATCACCGCCAGATAACGTTCGCGCGTCAATTCCTGGAAATCGATCTCGGCTTCCTGCGCGCCGATGAAGTTCACGCCGAAATCGGCCTCGCCCTTGCGCACGCTCTCCAGCACCTCCGCCGCATTTTCGTCGATGATGCGCACCCGCACATTGGGATGCGTGCGCGCGTACGGTTTCAATACCAGCGGCAGCAAATTGTTGGCCACCGAGGGCACGCAGGCCACCGTCACGTGTTCGCGCCGATGCGCCATGCCCTGCTCCACGCTCCTGACGGCCAGCTCCAGTTCATCCATCACGGCCTGGGCGTGCACCAGGAACAATTCACCGGCAGGCGTGAGCGAGACCCGCCGGGTGGTGCGATCGAACAGCCTTTCCTGCAAGGCCTGCTCCAGGTTCTCGATGCGGCGGCTCAGTGCCGGTGCCGTGATGAACAGACCCTCAGCCGCCGCCCGAAAGCTTGACTGGCGCGCGACGGCGAGAAAGGCCTGCAATTCGGCGGTCTCGATATTGATGCGCATTTTTTATCAATCCCCAGAATAATTGCAATTAACTTTTCAACGGATTCTACGCAAACTGCCGGGTTTCATCCCTCACCACGACGAAATACATCGTCATCAGGAGATCCGCATGATCCGTTCCAACTCCACCGCACGCAGTGTGCGCACCTCCCTCTTGCAGCGCAGTGTCCTGGCCCTGGCGCTGGGTGCCGTCACTTCGCTGGCTGCTGCCGCCGACCTGCACGTGGTCAGCTCGGGTGGCTTTGCCGCCGCCTACAAGGCACTCGCCCCCGCCTTCGAAAAGAAGACCGGCCACAAACTCATCTCCGGCTGGGGCCCGTCCATGGGAGAAACCCCGCAAGCCATTCCCAACCGCCTGCAACGCGGCGAACAGATCGACGTGGTGATCATGGTCGGCGACTCGCTGGACAAGCTGGTGGCCGAAGGCAAGGTTTCCAAGTCCGAGCACAAGCTGCTGGCCCTCTCGCGCATCGGCCTGGCCGTCAAGGCCGGTGCCCCCAAGCCTGACATCTCCAGCATCGACGCCTTCAAGCGCACCCTGCTGACCGCCCATTCGGTGGTCTACTCCGACAGCGCCAGCGGCGTGTTCCTCTCCACCAAGCTGTTCAAGCGCCTGGGCATCGACCAGCAGATGGCCTACAAGGGCCGCATGATTCCGGCCGAACCGGTCGGTGAAGTGATCGCCCGCGGCGATGCCGAAGTGGGCCTGCAGCAGATCTCCGAACTGAAGCCGGTCAAGGGCATCGACATCATCGGGCCGATCCCCGAGAGCGCCCAGCAGATCACCCCCTTCTCCGGCGGCGTCGTGGTCGGCACCCACCAGCCCAAGGCCGCCAGGGAACTGCTGGACTTCCTGGCCTCGCCCGAAGCCATCGACGCCATCAAGGCATCCGGCCTGGACCCCGCGCCTCGCTGAAGAATGTGAAGGAAGGCGTCCAAGTACTGCCTCAAAGAGAGAAAGAGAGAGACCGACATGAACACAACAACCAAAACAAGCAGCACCGCCAAGCACTCCAAGCTGTCCACCGTCCTGCGCGTGACCAGCGGCAACTTCCTGGAGATGTTCGACTTCTTCCTGTATGGCTTCTATGCCAGCTACATCTCCAGGACCTTCTTCCCGTCGGACAACGAGTTCGTCTCGCTGATCCTGACCTTCGGCACCTTCGGTGCGGGCTTCCTGATGCGCCCGCTGGGCGCCATCATCCTGGGCAGCTACATCGATCGCGTCGGCCGTCGCCAGGGCTTGATCGTGACGCTGGCCATCATGGCCATCGGCACCTTGCTGATCGCCTTCGTGCCCGGCTATGCCACCATCGGCATCACGGCACCGATCCTGGTGCTGACGGGACGATTGCTGCAGGGCTTCTCGGCGGGGGTGGAGCTGGGCGGCGTGTCGGTCTATCTGGCCGAGATGGCCACGCCCGGCAACAAGGGCTTTTACGTGAGCTGGCAGTCGGCCAGCCAGCAGGCGGCCATCATGGCGTCCGCCTTGATCGGCTATCTGGTCAGCCAGTGGCTGTCGCCGCTGCAGATCAGCGAATGGGGCTGGCGCATTCCTTTCTTCATCGGCTGCATGATCGTGCCGGCCATCTTCATCATTCGCCGCTCGCTGCAGGAAACGGAAGAATTCATGGCCCGCAAGCACCATCCGGGTTTTGCGGAAATCATGGCCTCGATCGCCCAGAACTGGAAGATCGTGGTGGCCGGCATGATGATGGTGGTGATGACGACCGTGTCCTTCTATCTGATCACGGTCTACACGCCGACCTTCGGCAAGACCGTGCTCAAGCTGTCGGCCTCCGACAGTCTCATCGTGACCTTCTGCGTGGGCTTGTCCAACTTCTGCTGGCTGCCCGTCATGGGCGCACTGTCGGATCGCGTGGGCCGTCGTCCGGTGCTGGTGGCCTTCACGTTGCTGACCTTGCTGACGGCGTATCCGATGATGTCCTGGCTGGTCGCCGACATCAGTTTCAAGAACCTGCTGATCACCGAGCTGTGGCTGTCCTTCCTCTATGCCAGCTACAACGGCGCGGCGGTGGTGGCGCTGACTGAAGTGATGCCGGCACACGTGCGCACGGTCGGCTTCTCGCTGGCCTACAGCCTGGCTACCGCGATCTTCGGCGGCTTCACGCCGCTGGTCTCGACCTGGCTGATCGAGTCGACCGGCGACAAGGCCGCCCCTGGTTACTGGATGAGCTTTGCGGCGGTCTGCGGGCTGATCGCAACGCTGGTGCTGTATCGGGGCAAACCGGCAACGGCACCCGCAAGCTCCACTGCCTGAGCAGCCTCCTCCGGTGGCAGCAGCGGCAGCCGGAACACGCCCACTAGTTCGCGCAGCCGCTGCGACTGCTGCTGCAAGGACTGCGCAGCCGCAGCCGCCTGTTCCACGAGTGCGGCATTCTGCTGCGTCGTCTCATCCATGTGCACGATGGCCTGATTGACCTGTTCGATGCCGGTGCGCTGTTCCTGGGTAGCGTCACTGATCTCCCCGACGATGTGCGAAACGCGCTGCACGCTGATACCACGTTTTCCATCGTCGAGCCGGCCTGCTCCACCAGACGTCCACCGGCATCCACCTGCGCCACCGAATCATCGATGAGCGCCTTGATTTCCCTGGCGGCGCCGGCGGAACGCTGGGCCAGCGAGCGCACCTCCGAGGCAACCACCGCAAACCCCCGGCCCTGTTCACCGGCGCGTGCCGCTTCCACCGCTGCGTTCAAGGCAAGGATGTTGGTCTGGAAGGCGATGCCATCGATCACGCCGATGATGTCGACAATGCGGCTCGAGGCTTGGCTGATGCCCGCCATGGTTGCTACCACCTCCTGCACTACCGCACCGCTGCGCGCAGCCACTGTCGCGGCTTCGGCTGCGAGCTGGTTGGCAGCCTTGGCGTTGTCCGCGGTCTGGCGCACGGTGGAGGTGAGTTCTTCCATCGCGGCGGCGGTCTGCTCCAGCGAACCTGCCTGCTGCTCGGTACGCGAAGAGAGATCGAGATTGCCGCCGGCGATCTCGGAGGATGCGGTGGCAATGGTCTCGGCCCCCCTTCGTACCTCGCCCACGATGCCGGTGAGGCTGCCATTCATCTGGCGCAACGCCTCCAGCAACTGGCCGAGCTCGTCCCGCCCCCCCTGCTCGATACGACTGTCGAGGTTGCCATGGGCCACCTGCTGCGCCACCCCGACCGCATGCCGCACCGGGCGGGTGATGGAACGCGTGATCCACCACGCGCACGCACCGCCGGATGCCACTGCCAGCAGGGCGATGGCCAGCATGATGCGTGTCTTCTGGTGATACTGCGCGGCGGCTTCTTCACCGCTGCGCTCCATCATTCGCGTACCAACGGCGATGTAGCCCTTCAGCCGCGCGATGGTGTTCTCCTGATCCTGGCGCAGCGTGGTCAGCAGAAATTCGGTGGCGTCCATGGTGGCACCGGTGGAAGCCAGTTGCAGGAAGCGCTGCTGTCCCTCGTGATACTTGCTACGCAAGGCGAGGATTTCGGCAAATGATTTGCGGCCTTGCTCGCTGGACAGGCGCGCCTGCAACTGGTCCAGAGTCGCCGTGATGGCAGTTTCGCCCTTGGCGATGCGGGCAATCTCCTCGGTCAGCTTCTGATGGTCATCCAGCAGCAGCAGGTTGCGCATGGCGCTGGCGTTTTCACTGATGCGCAAGAGCACGTCATTGGCCAGCAGGACCTGCGGGTAACGGTCCTCGACGATGCGGCGCGTATCCTGGTGCAATGTGAACAGACTGGCGATGGCCAGGACTGTAATGCCGGTCAGCAGCGCCAGCACAAGGCCGAAGCCCAGCGAAAGACGTGTACCCAGTTTGAGGTGTGCAGGCATGAAGACTCTCCGCGACGCAAGAATGCCGGCGGACGCGACAGCGGTGCCGTCCGGCAATCAATCCGGTATGGATAAAAAAATGGCGGAGAAAACTGCTTCTCCGCCCAAGGCACTACGAAACGCCCATCCGCTCCAGGAGGGGCGCACGCAAGACCAGACTATTCACAGAAGGTAAAGCGGCCCTCGGCATGAGAGCCTGTTCCGGACATCAGAACGAGTGGTGCATACCGATGGTGGTGACCAGTTGGCCCTGCCCACCGGAGACTCCGGTGGCACCGGAGGCGCCGGTACCGTTCATGACGGCAAAGCGTGCATCGCCACCGGCACGCTGGTAAGCCGCCTGCACGTACCACTGGGTGCGCTTGGAGAATTCATGCACATGGGACAGACTGAAGGTGTTCCAGCGTGCGCCCTCCAGCTTGGAGAGACCGTAGCCGAAGTTGATGGTATCGAGCGTTGCGTAGCGCCACGCCGCACCCAGATCCAGGTTCTTCTGCTTGGGCGTGGCACCGCTGGGCAGAGCCAGTTTGACCTGCGTGTAAGCCGTATTGAGACGCACGTTGCCAATGGTATAGCCCAGGCCGCCGGCCGTCGTGGTCAGGCTGTTGAAGACCGTCGCCGCATTGCCCAGACCCACGCTGGTCAGGAAGGTCCCGGCAAATCCGGCAGCGCGATTGTTCAGCTTCGAATAGGCCAGCGCCGCACGGAACGGACCATTGGTGTAGGTGCCGCCCGCACTGACGTTGCGGCCATTGCTGCTGTCCCCAGCCACTTCACCGAAGCCGTACATCAGGCTGCCCTGAAAACCACCCAGGGTTGGAGAGGTATAGCGCACGGCATTGTCGAACTGGTAGGTGTTGGCCAGGCTGTCCAGGTTACCCGGATGGAACAGATACCAGTTGGTCAGCTGGAAGCCGTTGGACAACTTGCCCACGTAGTCGAACACGACGTCGGGCATGTGGCCCAAGGTGACTGCACCGAAGTCACCGGACAGGCCGATGGTGCTGTAACGGTTGAACAGCTTGGACGAATTGGGGGTAGCACCACTATCGGTGTAGAAGCCGGCTTCGAGCTGGAAGATGGCCTTCAGGTTGCCTCCCAGGTCCTCGGTCCCGCGAAAGCCGATGCGGTCCGGCTGCATCGTGCCCTGATCCAGGCGCGATACCGAGCCGCCATTGAGGTTGTTGATATAGGCTACGCCAGCATCGAGACTGCCGTAGATGGTCACGCTGCTCTGCGCAAAGGCTCCCGCCGACAGACAGGAGGCCGCTGCGGCCATCATTAACTTCTTCATCAAACTCCCCTTCAACGAATAAAGTCCAAACATGCGGCCAGGCCGCATTCACTCACTGCTCCCCTGTGCCCCGTGCGCAGGAAAGGTGACTTCTGCCGGCAAGGCCGCCGCTGCATGGTCAGCGGGCAGCACAGGCTTGCCGGGTGGCCCGGGTCCGGTGATATTTGTTTCACCTATGGATCGCCGTTCCAAAAATTTTTCGGGATCAAAAAAATGCCCGGTGCCGGAGCACGGGCATGGTATTGCGCTACTGCAGCTAGAGGTCCAGCACCAGGCGCTGCCCCTTGCAGCCGGAAACGCACACCATCATGGTCTTGCCGGCGGCGCGCTCGGCCTTGCTGAGGACGCCGTCGCGATGCTCCGGTTCGCCTTCCAGCACACGCGTCTCGCAGGCACCGCACACCCCTTCGCGGCAGCTGTGGTCGACCGCGATGCCAGCATCGAGCAGGGTATCCAGCAACGATTTGCCGGCCGGGACCGTGAGGCTGGATTTGCTGCGCACCAGTTCGGCGACATAGCTGCCGTGTTGGACGGGTGCCACTTTCTCGGCGGCGAAGCGCTCGATGTGCACGTTGGGCAGACCCAGTTCTTCGCACAGACTTTCAAAGGCGTTGAGCATGGGAGTCGGTCCGCAGCAATAGAAATGCGACTCCTTCGGATAGGCCCCCAATACGGCACGCAGATCAGGCGCGGTACCGGCCTCGTCATCAAAATGGCTGCTCACGCCCGGCTGACCGAGCAGTTGGGCGGTGAAAGCGGCTTCCTTGCGGGAACGCGCGCAGTAGTGCAGTACCGCTTCCTTGCCCTGGGCCCGCAGGTGGTGATACATGCAGGAGATCGGCGTGATGCCGATACCGCCTGCGATCAGCACCGACAGGGGTGCCGCTTCCTCCAGCGGAAAATTGTTGCGCGGTGCCGAGATGGAAAGCGTCGACCCGACCCGCAGTTGTTCGTGGACATAGCGCGATCCACCGCGACTGGCACGGTCGTGGAGCACGCCAACGACATAGTGATGACGCTCGGCCGGTGAATTCGACAGCGAATAGCTGCGCACCAGACCGTTGGCCAGATGCAGGTCGATGTGCGCACCGGCCTCGAAAGCCGGCAACTCGCCGCCGTCGGGCAGGCACAGTTCGACGCTGACAACGCCTAGCGCCTCGAAGCGCATGGCCTGCACACGGACGGAAAGAAGAGGACTGCTCATGAATGCACCACCATCAATTCAGATTCGTTCAAACACGCTCATACGGTCACGCGCACAGCCTGCCGCAGATCCACACCCAGCCGGGCATACGCATCGATTTCCACCGTCAGCTCCGGAAACACCAGAGCGCTGACTTCCACCAGCGTGGAGCAGGGATACGGACCCTGTTCGCCGAAGAAGTCACGGCGCGCCCGTCCCACCTCATCCTTGTGCGCGATATCGGTCAGGTAGATCACCAGCTTGGTGATGCTGTCCGGTGTTCCTCCGGCAGCGCTCACCAGGTCGGCGATCTTGCGGAGCACCACCAGCGTCTGCCGATAGGTATCCAGCGTCTGCTGCCGCGTGGCCGGATGCGCCGTCATGCCAGACATGACGATGTCCTCGCCGATCACCAGGCAATTGGACCAGGTCGCAGCGTCCGGCTCCGGCACGCTGGCGCACTTCACATGACGCATGACGGGCCCACGGGCGGCGTCGCTCATGCCGCGCGTACCGGTGCCCTGGCCGCCGCCAGTTCCTCCTCGCGCGCCAGCTGGGCCTTGGCCAGTCCGCGCATATGACGGCGCAGGCGTACGATGCCCATATCGTGCTGGTACAGCATCTCACGCTGGTTGGCATCCGGCTCCATCAGTTCCAGCACCACCCGGTCCTGCTCCAGCACGTTCCAGTGGCGCGCTTCCAGGCGGTTGCGATAGAGGAAGCGCCAGGTATCACGCTGCCAGCCCGAGAGCTTGCGGCAGCGCCAGTGGAAGACGGCAGCGATGTTGTCGACGACGGGCGTGTAGCTGCCGATGATGACGAAGCTGCCACCGGGACCGCCGGTCTTGGGATAGGGAATGGCCAGGCGCATCCAGTGCAGGCCGGTATCGCCCCATTCGGTCCAGTCGAAGTTGACGTCACGCTGGCCTTCCTTTTCGAAGACGAAGCCGATGTCGGTCTCGCGGATGCCGAAGCTGGCGGTATTGTCGCCCTCGGCCATGGAGTGCGACTGCTTGTGCAGGAAAGTGCCGTGCATCGGGTCCATCACGTTGTCCAGCACGTAGCGATAGTCGCCCTTCCACTCGGTGTAGCACAGGAAGCTGGAGTACTCCGGGCTGGTCAGCTCTTCAGGCAGGCGCAGCGGCGGTGGCGTGTCGACATCCTCCAGGCTGTTGTAGAGGAAGATGGCACCGGCCGCTTCAGTCACGTGGAAGCGGCGGGGAGCCTTGGCACCCTCCAGCTTGCAACCGGGGCTACCGGGCACGCTGGTGACCACACCGTCGAAACGCACCTGCACGCCGTGATAGCCACAGGCGATGCGGTCTCCCATGGGGATGCCCATGGACAGCGGTGCACCGCGATGCGGACAGTGATCTTCCAGCGCATGCAGCTTGCCCGAGGGCTCGCGCCAGAACACGAATTTCTTGCCCAGGCGGCGTAGCGAAACCGGCTTCTCAGCCACGAACTCGGACGGGCAGACGGGATACCACAGGTCTTTCAGGCCGACAGCCAGGACGGCATCGACGGGATCATGGGCAGCAGTTCTCATTTGGGTACTCTCCTGTAAGGGCTGGCGGTCGCCATCAAGCGGCCAGGCGGGCGATCTCTTCCTGATAATTGGCTTCGGTCCAGACACCGGCGTTGTACGGACAGCTCGGACCGGTACGATTGAGATGCGCCACCAGCGCGCCCAATTCGTGGATTCCGGCGGCGTAGGCGCGCTCGATGGAATCGCCCAGCAGATCTTCGAACTGGGTCGGCGGGCGGCGGCGCGCCTGGTGCGGATTGAGATAGACATCGGTAACAGTTGCAACCATCATTGGCCTCCTTTTCTGACGCGCTCGCGAATGCGCTCGCGCACGGGAACAAAATCGTAAGTGGGGTAGCACTCGGTGCGGAACACGCCCCAGGCCGAGCGTTCAAGCTCGACATTGACTTGCGGCAGCAGCGCTGGCGGCAGCGCCAGCGTGACGATCTGGCCCAGGCCCATGGCCACGGTCCAGGACACCACGCGCGTTCCGGCAACAGGAAACCGCTCCCACCAGTCCATCGCCTTCATGTGGGCCTGAATCTGGTCGAGATTCATGGACTGGTCATGCTTCAGGACGATGGTCAGCAGCATGGTGTCGGCGGGGTCTTCCGGTTTCACTGGCACGCCCTGTCTCATGCAGCAACGGCTGCAACTTGCGGCTGCAGCGGTACCTGCCAGGCGTCGTAGCCATAGACCCAGTCGGCATTGCCGCCTGCGCGCAGCCAGTTGTTGCCGCGCGATCCGATCTGGATGGTCGAGGCACGCTCCATGCGCAACTGCTCGTAACGGTGCAGAGCAGCGGCCACGTCGCCGAGCGCGGACACGGTGGCCAGGCAGCGTGCCAGCACCACGGCATCTTCGATGGCCATGCCGGCCCCCTGCGCCATGAACGGCATCATGGGATGACAGGCATCTCCCAGCAAGGCCATGTTGCCCCTGGCCCAGGCCGGCAACGGATCGCGTTCATAGAGCGCGGTCTTGAGCACTTCGTCGCAGGCGTCCAGCAGCGCCATGGCGTCGGGATGGAAGCCCGCATAGCTGTCGCGCAGTTCCTGCACGTTGCCCGGTGTGGTCCACGATTCCAGATGCCAGCTCTCCTGGGCGGTCGTGGCAAAGATGAAGATATCCTCGCCGCGATTCAACGGGAAGGTCACGATCTGGCTTTCCGGATTCGGTCCCCACCATTTGGTGAAGGCCTGCAGGTTGGGGACACCGGCCACTTTCGCTGCAGGCACGACGGCACGGAAAGCCACCACCCCCGTGAAGCGCGGGCTTTCCGCGCCGAACATGGCGGTGCGCACGGCAGAATGGATGCCATCGCCGCCGATGAGCACATCGACGCGATCGGTGCTGCCATCGGTGAAGTGCAGGTCAATGCCATCGCCCTCCTCGCGGATCGCTTCAGCACGCTTGGCAAAGCGCACCTGCTCCAGCGGGAACACCTCGGCCAGCGCTGCCAGCAGATCGGCACGATGGATGGTCAGCTGCGGCGCGCCATATTTCTGTTCGGCGGTGTCGCCCATGGTCAAGCGCGACGTTTCCTCGCCGCTATTCCAGGTGCGGCTGATGCGATGCGTGGGACGTGCAGCGGTCCGGCGCACGGCCTCGCCGATGCCCAACCCGTCCAGTGCGCGGACCGCATTGGGCGTCAGGTTGATGTCTGCGCCCACGCGCAGGAACTGGCGTGACTGCTCATACACCACCACCTCATGTCCGGCGCGCTGCAGGGCAATGGCTGCCGTGAGGCCGCCGATGCCGGCACCGAGGACTCCGATCTTGAAGGACATGTTGATCTCCTTTGGTCAATGATTTACTTGTCCGCCGCCGCACGGTCGGTGAGGAATTTGCCGCTAGGTCCCTGGGCATTCTTCTGGCGGCGCGTATTGCCGTCGATGCCGCCATCGATGGCCCATTCGGCAAACACCGTCGGTCCCGGTTCGAAGTCGCGTGGTTCCCAGTGCGCATCGAGCTGGTCTTCGTCGGCGTAATACTCGATCAGGCCACCGGCCGGATTCTTGAAGTACCAGAAATAGGCAGAGGAAATCGGATGGCGACCCGGCCCGAGTTGCGTGTCCCAGCCCTGGCGTGACATGTGCATGCCGCCACCAAAGACCTCATGGATGTCGCGCACCGTGAAGGCCACGTGGTTCAGGCCCGCGCGCGCCTCCGGCGGTTGCAGCAGGAAGATGTCGTGATGGCCGCCAACGTCGGCGCAGCGCAGGAAGGCACCGCGTTCCGGATAACGGTCGGAGGGCACGAAGCCGAAATGCTCGCAATAGAATTTTTCACAGGCCTTCACATCCTTGACGAAGAACACCACGTGTCCTACTTCGATGGGCGCAGCGCGCTCGTAGATGGGGCTGCGCTGGTTGATGCGGTTCTTCTCGTTCCAGGTGTTCATACGGGCGCATTGCAGCTCCACCTCGCGCTTGGTCGAGACTTGGAAACGCACCGCCAGTCCGTTGGGATCGGTACAGCCCACGCGCCGGCCGTCGTTGAGAAAACCGGGCAGACCGCCGATGCGACTGGCGAACTTGTCCAGCACCGCCGCCGAGGACACGCCCCACACCACTTCGCGCAGGGTCGGACCGGCCTCGATGGCCGGCGGCAGGCTGGGATCGGCGCTGTCACGCACGATGACGCGACAGCCGTTCTGCGATACGAAGACCAGCTCGGCTGCGCTCTCCTGTTCCAGCACCATGCCCCAGTCGAGGAAGAAACGGCGGCAGGTCGGCAGGTCGTCTGCGCCGTAGATGATTTCGTCGATACCCAAAACGTCCATGTGATTCTCCATTGCGTGTTCAGCCGGCCCAGGGCAGCGGCTGTTCGTTCAGGCCCCAGTACATCGCCTTCTGCTCCATGTATTGCAGGATGCCCAGCCGTCCCTTCTCGCGGCCCAAGCCGCTGTCGCGCCAGCCGCCGAAAGGGGTCGAGATCGAGAACTGCTTGTAGGTGTTGATCCAGACATTGCCGGCCTGCACCGCACGGCCCACGCGCCAGGCACGCTTGTAGTCGCGGGTCCAGATGCCGGCGGCGAGGGCGTAGACGCTATCGTTGGCCTGCCGGATCAGATCCTCCTCATCGTCGAAAGGCATGGCCACCAGTACCGGCCCGAAAATCTCTTCCTGACAGATCCTCTGATCATTGCGCACTCCCTCGATGATGGTCGGCGTATAGAAGTAGCCACGCTCGAAGGCGGGGCCCTTGGGACGCACGCCACCGGTGCGGATGCGGCCGCCATCGGTGACGCCCATGTCGACGTAGCGCTCGATGCCCTCACGATGACGCGCGGTGATCAGCGGCCCCATCTGGGTGCGTTCGTCCGCCGGATCGCCCACGCGCAGCGCAGCAGCACCCGCCGCCAGTCGCTCCATGAACGGTTCATGCAAGGACCGCGCCACGAACAGGCGCGAACCGGCAATGCAGGATTCACCGGAACTGCTGAAGATCCCATAGAGCACGCCGGCGACGGCATGATCAATGTCGGCATCCTCGAACACCATGGTCGGCGACTTGCCACCGAGCTCCAGGGACACCGGCATCATCTTGTCGGCGGCGATGTGGGCGATGTGCTTGCCGGTGCTGGTGCCGCCAGTGAAAGAAACCCGCTTGACCAGCGGATGCAGCGTGATGGCATCCCCGATGACCGAACCCTTGCCCGGCAGTACGCTGATGAGGCCTGCGGGTACGCCGGCCTCGATGCACAAACGTGCCAGCGCCAGCGCGGCCAGCGGCGTGACTTCCGCCGGCTTGACCACTACCGCATTGCCAGCCGCCAGCGCCGGCGCCATCTTCTGCGCTTCGCTGGCGATGGGCGAATTCCATGGCGTAATGGCGGCCACCACCCCCATGGGCTCATGCACGCTCATGGTCAGGTTGTCGCCACGCATGGGGGTCAGCGATTCTTCCAGGGTCTCGCAGGCAGCAGCAAAGAACTGGAAGGTGGCAGCAGCGCTGGCGACCAGGTTGCGTGTCTCGCTGATGGGCTTGCCATTATCCAGGCGCTGCAATTGCGCCAGCGCTTCGCCGTTCTCGCGGATCAGCTGCGCCACGCGAAACAGCACGGCAGCGCGTTCGTGCGGTTTCTTCTGCGCCCAGCCACTGGTGCGAAACGCACGGTCGGCACCAAGGATGGCTTCCTCCACATCGGCCACGCTGGCCGCGTGCAGGCTGGCCACCGCTTCGCCTGTGGCGGGATAGAGCGTGGCATAGCGATCACCGGCTCCCGGACGCCACTGGCCGGCAATGCAGATGGGCTGGATGTCATTCAGATTCAACATGGTCAACTTCTCCTGGCCCGGTTCAGATCGACAGCGCATGGGCGCGATTGCCCAGGGCACGCACCACGCTGTAGACGGTCAGCGCCGATGTCTTGGGATTGGCGGCCAACGGCTTGCCGCGCATGGTCAGCTCGAAACCGCCGAAGGCACCGCTGGCATCCACGTGGTGAATGTTCTCGCTCACGCCGGGATCGGCATACAGCCGCACCTGCGTCAGGTCCAGCCCCAGCCCGGCCAGCGACAGCGTGGCCGCGACATTGGCATTCTTGGGATAGAGGCGAGCGGCTTCGCGGGCGCTGCCTTCAAAGATCATCGTGGCTTCCTGCAACGCGTCCAGATTGAAGGCCGACTCTGCTGGCGTGTCTTTCCAGGCTTGAGGGGGCTTGCGTCCGGTGTAGATCACCGCATCCAGACCGCCGATCTTGGCGGCGGCCAGCGCATCGATGGCACCGATCGCGCCAGACAGCAGTTGCACCTGCGTGCGCCCGGCACGGGCGGCAGCTTCCAGCTTGTCGACCAGACCGGGTTCTGACAAGGCACCGATGGACACCACCATGCAGGCGATGCCGCGCTCCAGAGCCGGAATGATGTGTTCGCTGATGGCCTGATGGCCGGCGCATTGAATCAGCAGATCGGGACGCTCCTCGCCCAGACGCGACACTACCTGCGCCGCGGGTGCCAGCGTGGAGACGGTGCTGCGGGCACGCTCCATGTGGGCCTCGGGCACCACCACCATGTCGAACGCCACCTCGGGATCGCTTTTGAGGATTTCCATGACGCCCGCGCCAATGGCACCGCATCCGATCATCGATACGTGCAGCATGCCGTTCTCCTCAGGCCGTGGCCGCTGTCGCGGCAGCCGCAACGACAGCCGCCGCCGCGGCAGCGGCCTTTTCCTTTTCGTTGACCGGCGGGCCGGCAAAAGCGGTCTTGAAGCTGCCGATCGCCAGCATGTCGATTTCCAGCAGGAACGGCCCCGGGGAGGACAAGGCCTCGTCCAGTCCGGCTGCGACTTCGGCAAGATCGCCCACGCGTTTGTGTCGCAACTTGAGCGCCGAGGACAGCTCGGCATAATCAGGCGTATGCAGGTCCACGTAATGGCGACGACCGCCGTATTGCGCATCCTGAATGTTCTTGATGACGCCATAGCCCTTGTCGTTCATCAGTACGATCACCATGTCGGCCTGTTCCTGCACGGCCGTGGCCAGCTCGCCCAGGTTGAGGATGAATCCGCCGTCGCCGGCCAGCGTGAAGGTTTTCTTGCCGGACTGGGTGACCGCAGCACCGATGGCCGCACCAATGCCCATGGCCAATCCCTGGCCGATGCCGCCACCCAGCGCATGCACGCCGGCGCGGGGATCGAAGATGCGCAGATGGCGGTTGCCCCAGGTGCTGTTGGAGACCGTCACGTCGCGCACCCAATTGAATTCGCGACCGGCGGCCTGCTGCAGTTGCTCCACCAGCGCGCTGTAGGGACCGAGGCCATCGACCAGTCCATGCACCGCCGTGTCACGAGCCTTCTTGAGATCTCCCATGAAATCGGGATCGACCTTGAGTGCCGCCAGGCGATCGGCCAGTCCCGCCAGCACCAACGCGGAATCGCCGCAGACAAAATAGTCGCTGGTATAGCAGCGGCCCTCGGCCGCCGGATCGGCATCGACCCGGTACAAGGGACGCGGCAGCTTGAGTTCGTATTTCAGCGTTTCGTTGCCGCGCAGGCGCGAACCGACCACAAGCATGGCATCGCAGCTCTGGTAGAACTGCTCGACAGGCTTGTGCAGGTTGAAGGCACCCAGCGAGCGCGGATCATCCTCGGGCACGATGCCTCGCCCTTGGGTACTGGTCACGACACCGAAACCCAATGCCAGCAGACGCTGTACCTGCGCTCCAGCATGACGGGCACCGCCGCCCAGCCACAGCAGCGGGCGCTTGGCTTTCATCAGCCGCTCGGCCAGTTCGTCCAGCGCACGCGCCGACGGTACGCTCTGCGGAATGGCCAGCGGCTGCAGATTGATCGGCAGGGGGATCATGGCCGCCTGGATGTCGATGGGGATCTCGACCGAGACCGGCCCCATGGGCGGCGTCAGTGCGGTCTGCACGGCCAGCTTGATGGTGCTGATGGCCGTCTCGACGCTGCGGATGCGGAAAGCCGCCTTTGAGATCGCCTTGAGCATGCTCAACTGGTCCGGGGCTTCATGGATGTACGCCAGGCTCTGGTCCAGATAAGGCGTTTCGATCTGGCCGGTCAGATGCAATAGCGGTGTGCCGGCGGTCAGCGCCTCGACCATGGCACCGGCGGCATTGCCGGCGGCAGTACCGGTCGAGGTCAGGCAGACACCCAGTCCGCCCGTGGTACGTGCATAGGCATCGGCCATGTTGGCACCGCCGGCCTCACCGCGCGCCGGGATGAAACGGATCTTGCCGCGCTCGCCGAAGGCATCAAGGATGGGCATGTTGTGGATCGAGATCACACCGAAGGCAGCCTTCACGCCGCACTGTTCGAGGAAAGCCGCGATCGCGCAGCCGACGGTGACTTTGGATTGGGTATTAGGCATGGCGGGAAAGTCCTCCTGAAACATCGATATGGCTGCCTGTGGTGTACGAGGAAAGCGGCGTGGCGAGGAATACGATCGCCTGCGCAGCTTCCCGGGGAAGGCCGAGACGGCCGAGTTGGATCTGTTTTTTTGCGGCCAGCGCAGCGGTCCACCGGGCCCAGCTCTGGTCCTGCAGCTCCGGACCTCGAGCGGCGTAGCGGCGGCGCCATTGGCCCGATTCCACCAGCCCGATCAGGATGCCGTTGACGCGCACACGGGCGGCCTCCCCGCAGGCCAGTTCGGTGGCCAGCGAACGTACCAGGTTGTGCACGCCGGCGCGGGCGGCCGATGTGGCCACCATGTGCGGCTCAGGTTGGGTCGCCAGCAACGAGTTGACGCATACGATGGCGGCATCACCATGCTGCGCACTCATGGCCTGCAGTTGCGGCAGGAAGGCACGCGTCGGATAAATCACCGAAAAGAATTTGAGATGCAGCTCTTCGCTCCAGGCCTCGTCAGGGGTGTCGGCAAAAGTCGAGACGCGACCCTGACCAGCATTGTTGACCAGCATGGAAACCGGGCCCAGCGTGTTTTCCACCGAGGCGGCAAAGGCCCGCACTTGCTCCTGCACCAGTACGTCGCAGGGCGCGCTGTACAACCGCGCCGCGGGATACCGTTTGCGCAGCGCAGCTTCGGCATGCTGCAGACGCTCACCGTCGCGACCGCAGAAGGCCACCGCTGCACCCGCTTCCAGCAAGAGTTCCACGGTGGCCAAGCCAATCCCGGAGGAACCGCCGGTCACCACCGCCACCTTGCCCTGGAGAGAAGTCATCGCCATCTCAGCCTCGCCACATGTTGACGACCTTGGCCCCACGCTCCGGTGCATGGTCGAGCAGACGCGAGAGTTCGGCAGCGGTCTCGCGTACGCGAGACACGATCACATCGAGCTGGCTGGCGTCGATATGCGGCGACGGAATGGTGGCACCCAGGGCGGCCACAACATGGCCGGAGTGATCGCGTACGGGAGCCGCCACGGTGGAAATGCTGGTTTCGAAAAAACCTTCCTGCAACACGAAGCCGCGCTCCTTGTCGGCCTGCACCATGTCGAACAGTTCCACCACGGTCTTGGGCGTATTGCTGGAGAAGACTTCCAGGTGTTCTTCCGGATACAGGGTGCGCAGTTGCGGCAGAGTCAGGTCTTCCAGCAGTACGCGGCCCAGCACGGTAGCATGCGCCGGCAGACGGGTACCGACGTTGACGTGACTGGTGAAGGCGGTCTGGGTGACCGACTTGGCGACATAGACGATGGAGCGGCCATCGCGTACCACGAGGTTGCAGGAATAGCCGATCTCGTCGCGCAGGCGGTCCAGCAGCGGACGGCCGATCTCGGTCAGTTCCAGCGAGGCCAGGTATTCAAAGCCCAGGCGCAGCACCGACATGCCCAGGCGATAGTCGCGGCCGCCATCGGCACGTTCGACGAAGCCCATGCGCTCCAGCGTGGCCAGCAGGCGGAACACGGTGGAGCGTGGAATATCCAGGCGCCGCGCCAGCTCGGGAGCGGAAAGGGTCTTGTCCTGGCGGCTGAATTCGCACAGCAGGCGCAGGCCGCGTTCCAGGCCGGGGACGGAGTACTTGTCTTGCGACTCTTCTTCTGGAATCACTGGTTTGTTCATGATGATTATCTGTTCTGGTTGGTTGAGGTGAATTGCGCGCGCACCAGCGCGGCAAAGGACAACGGCTGCTCGATATAACAGGCATGGCCGGCGCCGTCCACCAATTGAAAGGGAATTTCAAATTGCCGGGCCAGCCCTTCACTGGCCTGTGGGGTGGTGACAATGTCTTCTGCGCCGCAGGCCACCGACAGCCCCCGTCGTGGCGCTGCCTGCAAATAAGTCGCGATATCGTCACCGCACAACAAGTGCACCGCCTGGGTATAACCCGCCACATCGAGCCGCTGCATGTTCCAGCGCACCCAGGCGTGCTGTTCATCACTGGCCTGCGTCGACAGCAGACGCGTACGCTGCGCGGCCAGGCCAGCCACACCGAGCCGCTGCAATGCGCCCAGGCGCTCCTGGCGAACCTGTACTGACCGTTCTTGCTGCCCTGCCCCGCCATAGCCGAGGGCCGGGTCGGCCAGCAGCGTGCGTGTGGCGCGGCCATCACCTCGAGCCAGATAGGCTGCGGCCATCAAGGCCCCGAGCGAGTGACCGACCAGCACGCATTGGCTGATCTCCAGCGCCGCCAGCATCTGCTGCAGGCGTGCCGCGTAATCGCTGGCCCTGGGCATGGCCATCGGCAGCGCTGTGGAGCTGCCATAACCGGGCGCATTCCAGGCGATCACGCGGGCGTCGTTCGCCAGCGCCAATGCCATGTTCAGCCAGGATGCCGCGCCGGAGCTGATGCCGTGCAGCAGCACCACCACCTGATCGCTATCGCTGCGGCCAGCGCTGCGATAACTGACCTGCCCATCGGGCAACGCCACGCACTGCTCGGGGAAATGGCGGTCGAGCAGCACCAGCGACGCGGACAGCGCCTCGCATGACATGGCGGACCCGGTGGACAAGATGGCGGACATGCGCGGTCTCGGGACGATCAGCGCTTGACCGAGGTCAGCGGATGTTCGGGCGGATAGGTCGGCGTGAGAGGCTTCTTGGCCCCCAGCATCACGCACATCAGCGCATCTTCGTCACCGATGTTGATTTCCTCGCGATACACGCCCGGCGGTACCGAAACAACGTCGCGGTCGGTGAGGATGGTTTCGAAGCGTTCACCGTCCTTTTCAAGCACCAGCTTGAGCTTGCCGCGCAACACGAAGAACACCTCCTCGACATCCACATGCAGGTGCGACGGACCTTCGTGGCCGGCCGGAATGATCATGGTCGAGAAGGTGAAGTGCTCCGACGGAATCACGTTGGCATCGTGCGCCACGCCGGTGCCGCCGGTGCCGATGTAGCGCATCTGCGCGCGGCGGTACTTGGGGTCGTAGTCGGCCTGGAACTTCAGCGCATTCCAGTCGTACTTGCGGGTCGACAGACGCGCCACGCGCGATTCCATCCAGTCGGCGAAGCTGGCCCCTGCCGGGCGATCCCAGCTGCGGCCCATGCTTTCCTGCTCGGACATATCGGTCATGCTTTTCTCCTTGAATTGGTCCTGAATTGATCCGGTTGCACGGAGTTGACTTGCCATGCAGGCCGCTTCAATGCATCACGAAGCCGCCATTGACGGCCATCACCTGGCCGGTAAAGAAACGCGCCATATCCGACAGCGCGAAGACGACGGCACCGCATACGTCCTCGGGCAGCTGATCACGCTGCAGGGCACGGCCGTCAAGGTAATGCTGGTGGCGCGCCCGCGGCACGTACTCCGTGGCCTCCACCAGCGTCAGTCCGGGCGCCACGGCATTGACCGTGATGTTGTCGGCACCGACTTCACGCGCCAGCGAACGGGTCATGCCGATGACTGCACTCTTGCTGGCCACATAGGCCAGCAGGTTCGGCGCCCCCCACAACGGCGTATCCGAGGACAGGTTCACGATCGCGCCGCGCCCCGAGGCCCGCAGTGCCGGCAGGCAGGCATTGGTCATGAGCCAGGTGCCGCGCACGTTGACATCCATGACGCGATCCCACATCTCCAGCGCCAGTTGCTCGCTGCTCTTGCCACCGGAATTGGTAATGGCGGCGTTGTTGACGAGGCCATCGAGCCCGCCCAGCCAGGCGATGGCAGCCTGTGCACAGGACTGCACTGAGGCAGGATCGGCCAGATCCAGTGAAAAACCTTCGACCGCCAGGCCGCGCTGCTGCAGCGTCGACACCGATGCTGCCAGCGTGTCCTGCAGGATATCGGCCATGGCCACTCTGGCACCGGCAGCGGCGATGGCCTCGACGAACGCCAGGCCGAGGCCGCGTGCCGCGCCCGTGACCAGAATGCGTCGTCCTGCCAGAAGAGTCGCCGTACTTGTTGCTGACATGTTCATGCTCCTGTTACCGATCGGGAAATCGCGCTCAATATCAGACGGTGCTGGTATTGGCCTTGGGCAGGTAGTGCAGCACCTTGCGTTCGGCCCACACCACGGCCCCGTAGGTGACCACACCGATAAGCGTCAATGCGACGATGGAAACGAACACAGCAGCCGTATTGCCCTGCCCTTCGCCATCGACCAGCAGATAGCCCAGCCCCTGATTGCCGCCAACCAGCTCGCCGACGGTCACGCCGATCACCGACAGCGTGGAGGCGATGCGCAAGCCGGAGAACAGAGCCGGCAGCGCCGAACGGAACTCGACCAGATGGAAGATCTGCCAGCGGCCGGCGTTGAGCGTGCGCACCAGGTTGACCATGTCCGGGTCGACGGTACGGATTGCCGAGAGCACATTGATCATGATGGGGAAGAACACGATCAATACCGCCACGATGATCTTGGGATAGATGGTGTAGCCCAGCCACATCACGAACAGCGGCGCAAACGCCACCTTGGGTGCAATCTGCAGTGCCAGGATGTAAGGCGAGAGCATCGCCTCGGCACGCGGCGACAAGCCCAGCGCCACCCCTACTGCCAGCCCCAGCAGGGCTCCGAAGAGGAAACCGAACACGACTTCCATGGCAGTGATGCCGAAGTGCTGCAGCAGCTGCGCGTTGTTCCACATCACCACGCCTTCACGTACCACCTGCATGAAGTTGGGAAGGATGTATTCCGGCATGCCGAGCATGCCGGGGCCCCATTGCCAGGCGGCGATGAAGAGCACCAGCAGCACCAGGCTACCGCACACGGTCTGCGCCTTATCGCTCAGGAAGTGGCGGCGCGGACGGGAAGGAGCGGCTGCGGATGGCTCGGAACTGGACATGGTCAGGTCTTTAGCTGTCGTGGTGTTCATGATTACTTGGCCACTCCCACGAACTGGTTGGTGAAGAGTTCATTGACCGGCGTCGCCTTGCTCACGATGCCTTCGCTGACGTAGAACTTCTGTACCGCGTCCATGCGTGAGGGATCAATCTGGCCCAGGGTTTTCTGGCTGGCATAGACATACTTGTTGTACATCTCGAAGGTAGTCTGGATGCTGGCCTCCTTGCCCTTGTAGGTGGGCAGGGCGGCGACGTAGTCATCGGCTGCGGCCTTCGGATCTTTCATGATGTCCTGCATGCCGCGCAGGGTGGCACGCACCAACCGCTTCAACAGTTCCGGGTTTTTCTTGATGGTGTCATCGGAGGCCAGAATGGCTTGTGCCATGCTCTTGAAACCACCGTTGTCCAGCAACTCCAGTTTTGCGCCGGCATCAGTGGCATTGACCACCCAGTCGGGTACGCCTGCAAAGCCCTGCGACTTGCCGGACGTATAAAGCTGCCACACGCCGGAGGGGCCCGCCGCCTGGATCTGGACGTCGGTCTTGGACAGGCCGGCCGTCTTGAGGCTGCCGAGAAAGGCGTAATAGGTGGTATCGGTATAGGACATGACGGTGACGGTCTTGCCCTTCAGATCCTTCAGGGTCTTGATGCCCTCAGCCGGATTGGCCGCCACCATGGTCACCGAACCCGCCCCCAGTACTGCGATGGCCTTCACCGGAATGCCATTGGCCCGCACCACGATGGGGGTATCACCGATGGCGCCACCAATGACCGCATTGCCGGCACCGATCTGCTTGGCCACATCGACGCCGCCCTTGGCGACGATGAAACTGACCTTGAGGTTCTCATCGGCGTAATAGCCCTTGTGCTGTGCCAGTACCCAGGGCGCGAAGGCCGGTGAATTCGGTGGAGCGGGCAGCAGGTAGGTCACTTCTTCCGGTGCGGCTTTGGCCATCGCCGGGACGACGAACGCACCGACGGCAGCGACCAGGGCAAGTGCACTGGTAGCGGATGCAAACAGGTTCTTCATGTTTCAGGCTCTCCCTTGAGGTCTCTCTGTTGACGGGGTGAAGACGGGTGAAGATGCAGCGTGAATCAGTGGAGTTCGGCGGTTTCCTTGCCCACCTTGAGCAGTTCCATCAGGCGTCCCTGCAAGGGGCCGATCTCGGGCAGCTTGCGGCGCTCCAGCGGGTTGTCGCGGAACGGCAGGTTGACCTCGATTTCCTCGACGATGGTGCCGGGACGTTCGCTCATGACAAGCAGGCGATCCGACAGGGCGATGGCTTCCACCAGGTCATGGGTGATGAAGAGCGCAGTCTTCCTCTTTTCATAGAGCATCTTGGCCAGGTCCTGCTGCAGCACCATCTTGGTCTGCGCATCCAGCGCCGAGAATGGCTCGTCCAGCAGCAATACCTGCGGATCCACCGCCAGCGTTCGTGCCAGAGCGGCACGCTGACGCATGCCGCCGGAAAGCTGGTAGGGGTAATGCTCCTCAAACCCCTTGAGGTGGCACTTGGCCAGCAACTCGTCGGCAACGCGGCGGCGCTCGGCCTCGCGCATGCCGTCAATCTCCAGACCGAGGGTGACGTTGGCGCGAATATTGCGCCACGGCATGAGAAGGTCTTTCTGCAGCATGAAGGCCACCTTGCGCACCGGCTTGATGACCTTCTCGCCGCCAACGAAGACTTCGCCCTCACTCGGCAGATACAGCCCGGCCCCCATGTTGAGCAGGGTGCTCTTGCCACAGCCCGAGGGCCCGATGATGGAGACCACTTCGCCACTCTTGATGGAGAGGTTGACGTTGGTGACGGCAGCGCGCGCTTGCGCTGTCTGGCGATCGACAAAGCTCTTGCCGACCTTGCGGAATTCGATTTCGATCATGTTGCCTCTGCTGATTGCCCCAGCGCGCGAGTGCGCCCCGGCTAGTCTTCCCGGCTGCCGTCACTGGTGGACGGGTGCCTCCTGCCGGGCACCAAATTGTTCCATATATGAAACAGCAATTTATATATGAGAGATATTCAACGCCAATATAGCAGATATCTCGACGCCGAATAACTTATTTTGTTCCATATATAAACTGCTGATTTATATAAAAACCGTTTTGAACGAATAAGCAATTCGCGTACCAGCAGCGGAGGCAGCATCTGAGCGTCGTCATTTCGGGGCAAGCAGCAAATTTGCCCCGAAATCCCTCTTCTTCGCCTGCGTACGGTGCAGGCCTCGCACCGTTGTGGCTCTTGTGGTAGCGATGCGACGCCCTCTTCGCTGCGCTGGCAATCGCCTCGCACAGGAGAACGGATCGCACTTGTGTCAGAGAAAAATAATCACATCCTGATGGATCTTTTCTGGCTGAGCTCACTCAATAGCGTTACAACACCCGTGCAATCATTTCAAAAGCTAAGGAAATGATGGCAATAAAACCATGCAATTGGCTCAAAACCACCGCGCCAATGGTGAAAAGCCATTTTGCACCACTTATATACGGGAAAAGTCACAAAACCTGCACAAGGCGGCAACAGCCAAGGCAGGCCTGAACGGGGGGTTTTGCAACCCAATCGGCAGCACATTTCATCCACAGGGGCTTTTTCATGAACAAACTGAAGGTATCCACTCGCCTGGCGTTAGGTTTTGCCGGCGTCATCGTCCTGCTGCTCGTCATCTCGCTGGTGGGCATGTGGGGCTTGTCCACGGTCAAGAGCAATCTGAGCAACATCGTCGCCAACAACCAGCAAGGTGGTCTGGCGGACGTCATGAACAACAGCGTGCGTATTCGTGCCCTGGCCATCCGCAACATCGCCCTGTTCCAGGATCCAGCGCTGGTGTCCGCAGAAATCGAACGCATCAAGGTGCAGGAAAAAAACTATCAGGAAGCCCGCGACAAGCTGCGCAAGCTCTTTGACGCGCCGGATACCTCCCGCAAGGAACGTGAGTTCTTTGATCAGATCGCGCAAAACGCCGCCGATACCGAGCCGCTGCTGAAACAGGCCGTCACGCTGGCCCAGGAGAACAAGACCACTGATCTGATCAACCTGCTGGTCCAGAAGATTCGTCCGGTGCAGGCCAAGTGGCTCGACAACCTCGATGCGCTGGGCCGCCTGGAAGACGATCTCAACGATCAGGCCGCCGCCGATGCCGAAACGACCTATCAACGCATCGCCACGACCATCTGGACCCTGGTGGCCGGCTCGGTGCTGCTGGCCTTGAGCGCAGCCGTCCTGATCGTGCGCAGTGTCCTGCGCCAGCTGGGTGGCGAACCGGCCGATGCCCAGGTCCTGGCGGCGCAGATCGCCCAGGGCAACCTGGCGGTGAGCATCCCGCTGGCCAAGGGCGACCAGCACAGCCTGATGGCCTCTCTCGACAACATGCGTGCCCAGCTCACCAGCATCGTCGACGGCATCAAGCGATCCGCCGAATCGATTTCCACTGCCGCCGGCCAGATCGCGGTGGGCAATCTGGATCTGTCACGCCGTACCGAAGAACAGGCGGCTTCGCTGGAAGAGACCGCCTCCAGCATGGAAGAAATCACGTCCACCGTGGAGCAGAACACCCAGAACGCCGGCCAGGGCAACCAGCTGGCGCGCGCGGCCTCGCTGCACGCGCAGAAGGGAGGCGAAGTGGTGGAACGCGTGGTCGACACCATGAAGGATATTTCGCAGAGTGCCTACAAGATCACGGAGATCATTTCCACCGTGGAGGGCATCGCCTTCCAGACCAATATC
>NZ_DBIC01000329.1:0-29864 GCF_002296545.1 Herbaspirillum sp. UBA812
CGTGGGCGATTCGCAAAGCGAACTGGTACGCCTGATCGGAGAAGCGCAACAGGAAGTGCGGGTGCAATTGCTGGACTATGCGCCGCTCTCCTATGGTCCCAACCACACCCGGCCCTATTACGCCGTGATCGATGATGCCCTGCGCGCAGCGGCCACGCGCGGCGTGAAGATCAAGCTGATGGTGTCCAACTGGAACACCGAGGCCCCCGCCATCCGCTACCTGCAAAGCCTGGCGGTGCTGCCCAACGTGGAGATCCGCATCGTCACCCTGCCGCAGGCCAGCAGCGGTTTCATCCCCTTCGCCAGAGTGATCCACACCAAGGCCATGAGCATCGATGGCAAGGTGGCCTGGGTCGGTACCAGCAACTGGGCCGGCGGTTATCTGGACAACTCGCGCAACCTGGAAGTGGTGCTGCACGACGCGGCCATGGCACAACGCGTGGCGGCCCTGCATGAGCAGACCTGGAGCTCGCCTTATGCCCAGCCCATCGATGTACTGAAGGTTTATCCCAAGCCGGCCAAGGGCAAGCCTTAGGACCTCTTCACCAGCTTGGCACTCAGGGTGCCAGGCCCATCATCTGCCTGGCCAGTCCCACCAGGTCGAAGACCGGACGCCCGGTGCGCTGTGCGATGAGGCCCGCCACCGGCGGCATGTTGGTGCATTCAAGCAGGATGGCACGCACCTGGGGTTGCGTGGCGACCAGCTGATCGGCGGCCGCCACCATCTCGGCATGCACCCGATCCATATCCCCCTCGGGCTGATTGCCCACGATGACCCGCGCGAATTCAGACGCCACCGGCATGCCCACGATGGGCGACTCCATGCTGCCCCCCAGCGCAGCCAGATGCGCGGCCCCGAGACTGGCACCGGACGCCGTCAGGATGCCGACATGGCGCGCACCGCCGAAGGCGTGATACAGCGTGGGCAACCAGCACAGGCTGGAACTGGCAAACGGAATCTCCAGCGCTGCCGCGATGGTCTGCTGATGCAGCGCCAGGAAACCGCAACTGGTCACGATGGCCTTGCAGCCGTCCGCCTGCAAGGCCTGCGCCGCACTGACAAAGTCATCCACCATGCCGCTGGCCCGTTCGAAGATCACCTTCTGGGGTGAGGCCCGGCTGACCTTGCGCAAGCGCACCGGGAAAGGAAAGGTCGCGGGATTGCCGATATCGCCCACGGGACGCGGAAAAACGGTATCGAGCATGACGATGCCAAGCATGCGGGGCCTCTGCAAAAAATCGGAAGGAATGCCCGGCATTCTAACCAAACCCGGGCAAAACGCCTGCTATGCGCCACCCACGGCCAGCGGATCCTTGCCCATGGCCTTGATCCATGAATAGACCGGCGGACATTCATCGACGATGGATTCGGAGACGATATCGATGAGCACCGGCCCCTCGCTGGCAAAGGCTTCATCCAGTGCCGCGACCAGTTCTTCGGCATTGGCCGCACGCAAGCCCTTGAGGCCGAAGCCCTGAGCGATGCGTGCCACATCCAGCCGGGTGAAATCGACCGAGAGATATTGCGCATCGTTGTGCAGCTTCTGCAGCGCCTTGATCCATCCGAAACAGCCATTGTTGAAATGCAGCAGCACGGCAGGTACCTGCAGGCGGGTCAGCGTTTCCAGTTCGCCGCAGGACATCGAGAAGGAGCCATCGCCAAACAGGCCGATGGGCCGCACGTCGGGCCGCGCCAGCCAGGCACCGACCACCGCCGGAATCGCATAGCCCAGTCCGCCGAAAGCACGCGGAATCACCAGCCGCGAACCATCGCCGGGCAGGCGCAGATAACGCGTCATGTGCGGCGTAGGCGTGCCGGCGTCGGAGACCATGACCGCACGCGGCGGCAGCCGGCGGTTCAATTCGTGGACTACGCGCTGGGGCTTGAGCGGCAGTGCATCGCTGTGCAGATCCGCCTGGGCCTGCTCCCAGAATCGACGCCGCATGCCGTTGAGTTCAGCATTCCACGCACGCGGTTCGTGCTGCGTCACCAGCGGCAGCAGATCCTGCAAGACCGAACGGACGTCGCCGGCGATGTTGAGGTCGTTGCGACCGGTATTGCCCAGTACCGCCGGGTCGATATCGACCTGCACGCGCTGGCGTTCCCGTTGATGGCTGGGGAAGGTCCAGCCGATGGTGACCACCGATCCCATCTTGCAACCGAGGTAGACCAGCAGATCGCTCTCCTCGACCGCCCGTGCTGCATGGGGATGGAAGCCATTGTCGCCAATGACACCGAGCGCCAGCGGGTGCTCGTCCGGCACCGCCCCCTGACCGGTGATGGTGGTGACCACGGCGGCGTCGATCTTCTCTGCCAGGGCCAGCAGGGCTGCCCCGCCATCGGAATGCATCACGCCGCCGCCGGCCACCAGCACCGGGCGACGCGATGCGTCGAGCAACGCGGCCAGCTGCCGCACCAGATCCGCATCGGGACGCATGGGAAAGGCCGGGAAGCGCCGGCACTCAGGCTCGGCGTAAATCTCGTCCGGCGTACTGGCCGAGGCGTGGGCCAGGATATCTTCGGGGAAGGTCAGGTGCACCGCGCCCGGACGACCCGAGGTGGCGGTCCGGAAGGCGCGCCTGACTGCCTCCGGAATCTTGGCCGTGGTCTTGACCTGGAAGGACAGCTTGCACACCGGTTCGAACAGCTTGGCGTTGTCCAGCTCGGTGATCATGCCGCGACCTTCGCCCTTGAGGGGAATATCGTTGGTCAGCAGGATCAGCGGAATGGAAGAACTGTTGGCCTCGGCCATGCCGGGCAGGGAATACATGGCACCGGCACCGCTGGGGCACTCGGCCACGCCGGGCTTGCCGCTGTAGCGCGCATAGGCGTCGGCCATGTAGAGCGCCGAGCGCTCGTCGCGTGCCATCACGTGGCGCACCTTGCCGCAGCGGTTCAGGGCTTTGTAGAAAGCCACATTGGTATCGCCGGGCACGCCGAAGATCACTTCAACGCCGTATTCTTCCAGCAGTTTCACGAGGACATCTGCACCAGTCATGTTTTCTCCGTTTCGGTAGGGGTAAGGGTTGCCTTGCTCATGGATAGCGGGCCAGGGTCAGGCCATCGATATCGATGGCCGGCGGGGTACCCGTGATGAGGTCCGCCACGACGCGGCCGGAGCCCAGCGACATGGCCCAGCCGGTCGAACCGTGACCCAGGTTCAGGAACAGATTGCGGACCGGCGTGGGACCCAGCAGGGGCGGTCCATCGGGCGTCATGGGACGGCGTCCGACCCAGAACTGCGCATCATCAAGATCGCCGGCCAGCGGAAACCAGTCACGCATCACCTGACGCAAGGTATGCAGGCAAGCGGCGCGCAACTGCAGACGGTCATCGCCCAGTTCGGCGGTACCAGCCACTCGCACCACATCCCCCATGCGGGTGATGGCCGTCTTCAGGGATTCATCCATCACGGCCGCACGCGGTGCCGCCTCGGGAAAGCGGACGGGAATGGTGGCCGAATAGCCCTTGACCGGATACAGCGGCACACGGATGCCCAGCGGTGCCAGCAAGGCATGGCTGTCCACGCCGGCGGCAACCACCAGGGCATCGCAGGCCAACTGCCCGGCTTGCCCTGCGCTGCTCACCTGCAAACCCTGCACCTGTCCACCCTGCACCCGCAGACCGCTGACCTGCGTACCGAAGCGGAACTGCACGCCCATCTCCTCACACAAGCGCCGCAACTGGCGCGCGAAGACCGCGCAATCCCCGGCCTCGTCATCGGGCAGGTACAGGCCCGAACGCGGTTCGATGCGCGCGTGCTGCAGCCCCGGTTCGGTCGCCACGCATTGCGCCGCGCTCAAGCGCTGGTGGGCAATGCCGGCTTCCTCCAGCAAGGCCAGTGCGGGGGCCGCCATGTCCTCGTCGAAGCGGCTGCGAAAGAGCTGCAGATAGCCCTGGCTGCGGCCGTAATCAAATGGATGCCGTGCCAGGAACTCGTGCAGGCAATCGCGGCTGTAATAGGCGATGCGCTGCATGCGCAGCTTGTTGCGGCGATAGCGCTCCAGCGTGCAGTTGCACAGCCACTGGCTGATCCAGCGCCATTGCCGTGCACTCATCCGCGGCCGGAACACCACTGGCGAACTGGCCTTGAAGAGATACTTGAGGATCTTGCCCGGCATGCCCGGCGCTGCCCACGGCGTCACATAGCCGGGTGCGATCACGCCGGCATTGCCGGCGCTGGTCTGGCAGGCCACATCGGCCTCGCGTTCGATGAGCACCACCTCAACGTGGCGAGTGGCCAGCCAGTACGCGGTGGCCGTGCCGATGATGCCACCTCCGATGACGACGACTTTCATGTGCGCTGCACCTGCAAAAGAATGAAGCATGGAAGGGACCGGCGCACTCGCCGGCAGCGAGACCGCAGTCTAGGGTGGAGCGCTGACACAAAAAAGGGCAAGAACGTCGAAATAGTGGTCTAAACTGACGTAATGACGTGCCGTTTCGTCTTTCTGTAGTGTTTGCTGATTTTTTCCTCCCTTCCCTGGAGCCCACAGCATGATCAGACTGGACCTGCTGGACGATGTCGATCGCCAGATCATTTCGGAATTGCAGATGAATGCGCGGGCCTCGGTGGCCGACATGGCGCGCCGGCTGGACCTGGCGCGGACTACCATCATTGCGCGCGTGGAGCGTCTGGAAAAAAGCGGCATCATCGCCGGCTACACCCTGAAGCTGGGCAGCGACGTGCTCGATTCCAGCCTGCAGGCCTATGTTGGGATCACCCTGCAGCCCAAGGCGGGCAAGGATGTGGTGCGGCGCTTCAACCGCATGCCGGAAGTCCATCAGCTGTGCGCGGTCAGCGGCGAGTTCGACTATGTCGCATGGCTGCGCGTGAGCACGCCGGAGCAGCTCGACCGCATCCTGGACGAGATCGGCGAAATGGATGGCGTCATCAAAACCACCACCTCGGTCGTGCTGGCACGCAAGATCGACCGCGGCGATGCGCCCAAGACCCGCTGAACGGCCGTTCCGGATCAGGCGACCCGACAGAATGACGAAGTCGCACTACTTTCTGTAGTGCCGGACCCTGCTTTCTGACACATTGTCCGTATATTCTGTCCGCGAAGCTTCCTAGAATGAAGACCAGCCTCTTCGTCTCATTCACTCTGGAGTTTCATCATGCGCACCGTCTTGTTGGGTTCGGGCCACATTGGCCAAACGATTGCACGTCTGCTGTCCGACAGCGGCGACTACAACGTCACCATCGCCGACCGCGATGCCCAGGCCCTGCAGGCCGTCAGCGCGCTCAACATCGAAAAGGCCGTGGTCGATTCCTCGGATGCGCGGGCGCTGGAAGCACTGCTGCACCCGGCCGACATCGTGATCAACGCCCTGCCGTATCACATGGCCGTGAAGGTGGCCAGCGCAGCGCGCAGTACCGGCACCCACTACTTCGATCTGACCGAGGACGTGCGGGCCACCAAGGCCATCGCCGCGCTGGCTGCCGACGCGCCCGTGGCCTTCATGCCGCAATGCGGACTGGCACCGGGCTTCATCGGCATCGCCGCGCACCATCTGGCCGGTTCCTTCGACGAAGTGCATGACGTGAAGATGCGCGTCGGGGCGCTGCCGCAGTACCCCACCAACGAACTCAAATACAACCTGACCTGGAGCGTGGACGGACTGGTCAATGAGTACTGCCATCCCTGCGAAGCCCTGCGCGACGGCGTCAAGGTCGCGGTCGATCCGCTGGCCGACATCGAACATTTTTCGCTGGATGGCGTGGAGTATGAAGCGTTCAATACCTCCGGCGGGCTCGGCACGCTGTGTGAAACGCTGGCCGGCCGCATCCGCAATCTCGACTACAAATCGGTGCGCTATCCCGGTCACCAGCAGCGCATGAAATTCCTGCTCAGCGACCTGGGCCTGAAGCACGACCAGGAACTGCTCAAGACCATCCTGCGCAAGGCCGTCCCCACCACCATGCAGGACGTGGTGCTGGTGTTCGTGACCGTCAGCGGCATGCGCGGCGACAAGTTCGTCCAGGAAGTCTTCACCCGCAAGATTTTCGCCATTCATGAGGAAGGCCACTACGAGAGTGCGATCCAGAGCACCACCGCTTCCGGCGTCTGCACGGCGGTCGACCTGTTCCGGCTCGGCAAGTTGCCGCAGCGCGGCTTCATCAGCCAGGAGGCGATCAGCCTGCCGGATTTCCTGGCCAACCGCTTCGGTCAGGTCTACGCCTGATCCGCCTCGAGAGCGTCCTCCATGTCCCGCCCCCAGGATCCTGACGTGGAGGACCGGGGCACCGCGCCAGGCCTGCGCCTGCATCAGGCCAGCTGTCACTGCGGTGCCGTACGCTTCCGTTTCCTCTCCCATATCGAGGAGGTGGTCCAATGCAATTGCTCCTACTGCGTGCGCAAGGCCGCACTGCACCATCGCATCGATGCCCGCCACTTCGAATTGCTGGCCGGCGCCCGGGCACTGAACCTGTACCGCTTCGGCACCCTGCGTGCCACGCATTTCTTCTGTCGCTTGTGCGGCACGCATACTCATTGCCACCCGCGCTCGGCTCCTGCGCAGATCAACGTCAACGTGCGCTGCGTGGAAGACGTCCATCTCTGGCTGGCGACGGTGCGCGTGCGCGATCATGATGGCCGTGCATGGGCGCTCGACACGGCCTGATGCCGCGCGCGCGACGATGTGCAGTGCGGCGTGCACGGCAACGCATTCCCGACGATAATTGTTTAAATAATTTTCAGGGAAACCGCAAATTGCAATTTGCAGTTCACAGATTCAGCTCACGGATTCAGCCTCAGCGGCCACGACAATAGCGACAAGAACGCGCCTGACGAAGGCAGACAGCAAGCACCATGCCGGCACATGCCTTCACCGTGGTGCAACACCGACCGTTCATGGTGCGGCCAGCCTCTTGCAAGAGGCTGGCCGGGCGAGTACTGCATCGATCAGCCGTGCGTATGGATGGCATGAAAATCGCTAGGTCGACCCCGCCTGCAATGCGCTTTGTACCGCAGTCTTTTTTCAAGTGAAACCCCGCAAGCACGAGCCACGACCCACCCTACCAGGAGACCCACATGAGCATTTCACGCAGACACTTCCTTCAATCGGCACTGGCCGGCACGGCCGTACTGACCCTGCCGGAAGTCTTCGCCCAGGATATCGAATCGACCATGGCGCGCGTCAAGCGTACCGGCAAGCTGCGCCTGGGTGCCATCAACGGTGCCATCCCCTATTTCAACAAGGATCTGGTGACGCAGGAGTGGAAAGGTTTCTGTGCTGATTTCGGCCGTGACCTGGCGCGCTATCTCAAGGCCGAAGTCGAATGGGTCGAGACCACCTGGGGCAATGCGGTGCTGGACGTGCAGACCAACAAGATCGATGCGCAACTGGCGATGGCACCCACGCCACAGCGCCGCGAAGTGGTCGACTTCAGCAACCCGCTCTACAACAACATCAATACCGTGGTCGCCCGCAAGGGGCTGGAGTTCAAGGCCTGGGAAGATCTCAACAAGCCTGAAATCAAAGTCGCCGTGGACGTGGGCTCCTCGCACGACCAGCTGGTCACGCGCATTCTGCCCAAGGCCACCATCCTGCGCTTCGAGACCTCGGCCGCGGCCACCATGGCGCTGCAATCGGGACGCGCCGACTGCCAGGTGCTGGTGGTGCTGCTGTCGACCTCGCTGCTGGTGAAACTGCCCAACATCGGTCACATCGTCTTCCCCACACCGGATGAAACGGCCCCGACCAACATCGGCATCCGCAAGCAGGCCGATCAGAGTTTCGTGACCGCAGTGAACGGCTGGCTGGAGGAATCGCGCAAGGCCGGCCGCATCCGCGAAATCATCGTGGCCAACATGCAGAATCTCGCCAAGGTGCCCCCGACCGCTTTCCCACCGCAGCTCAAGTTCTGAGGAGCGGCCATGTACAGCTGGGATTTCGGGATGCTGTGGCAATACCGCGGCATCATCGTGTCGGGCGTCATCACCACGGTGCTCTTCACCGCCGTGGTCGTCGTCACCGGCCTGCTGGTAGGCGTGCTGGTGGGTCTGGGCCGGGTCTCCTCCAACCGCACCCTGTGCGGTGTGCTGCGCGGCTATGTGGAGGTGTTCCGCTGCACGCCGGTGCTGGTGCAGCTGATCTGGTTCTACTATGCGCTACCGGTACTGCTGGGCATCGAACTCTCGCCCTGGATGGCGGCTGCGCTGGCGTTGACGCTTTATGGCGGGGCCTTCTACTCGGAGATCGTGCGAGGCGGGATCGTCTCCAACGATGCCGGGCAGACCGAGGCGGGCCAGGCCATCGGCATGACCCGCTGGCAGGTGATGCGGCGGCTGATCCTGCCACAGGCCTTCCGGCGCATGACGCCGCCGCTGGTGAGCCAGTCCATCATGCAATTGAAGAACACGTCCTTGCTCTCGGTGCTGGCCGTCCCCGACCTGGTCTACCAGGGCCAGCTGATCGCCCACGACACCTATCGCCCCCTGGAGATCTATACCCTGGTGGCGGTGCTGTATTTCATCATCCTGTTCCCGGCCACCGTGGTGGCCAAGCGGCTGGAACTGCATCAGATCAAGGCTTGAGGAAGCGCCATGAGCAAACCCATCATGATTTCTGTACGCGGCTTGAAGAAGTCCTTTGGCGACCAGACGGTACTAAGGGACATCAACCTGGAGATTGCCAAGGGCGAAGTGGTGGCCTTGATCGGTCCCTCGGGCTCGGGAAAATCCACCCTGCTGCGCTGCCTGAACCTGCTCGCCGCGCCCAATCACGGTGTCATCAAGATCGGCGGCGAGTGTTTTGACTTCGACCAGACGGTGCCGGAAAAGCTGAGCGACCGGACCATGGCACGTTTTCGCGCGCAGACAGGAATGGTGTTCCAGCACTTCAATCTGTTCCCGCACATGACGGTGGTGCAGAACGTGATGGAAGGCCCGGTCACCGTACTGCGCCGCCCCAAGGCGCATGCCCATGCCCAGGCGATGAAACTGCTGGCGCAGGTCGGGCTGGCGGAGAAAGCGGAGATGTATCCCGAGAAGCTCTCCGGCGGCCAGAAGCAGCGGGTGGCCATCGCGCGGGCGCTGGCCATGGATCCGGAAGTGATGCTGTTCGACGAAGCCACCTCGGCACTGGATCCGGAGCTGGTCGGCGAGGTCCTCAACGTCATCAAGCAACTGGCCGAGCGCGGCATGACGATGATCCTGGTCACCCATGAAATCGCCTTTGCCCGCGAGGTTGCGGACAAGGTGATCTTCATGCGCGATGGTGTGGTGGTCGAGGCCGGGCCGCCGGCGCAGGTGATTGATGCGCCGACGCAGGCGGCCACCCAGGCTTTCCTCGCGCGGGTGCACAAGATCGCGGCCTGAGTCTGCCAGCTTGCGTGATGCTCGCCAAAGTCGGCGGCGGCCGGCCTTGGCTCATTGGCCAAGCTGCAGAGCGATTCTCAACTTTTGGTTGAAGACAGGATGAGGGACCTGCTGCTTCCCCGGGAAAGCTGGTCTCAGCGAATGGGCGAGGCGAATACCCGCCCTGCCGCTTCGTCGATTCCGCCCATGCGCGGCACTGCAGGCCCATTGCGCTACGCCGGGTCTGTCGCAGACCACCTTTTTTTGCCGGATCGGCCGTACAGGGAATCTCATCTCCGGCATGGATTCAGGACAGAACGAACGTCATCTATACATATCGTCTAGTTTTAGATAATATGTATCGAATGAACTCCCGCTCCCGCAAAAAAAAGAAAACCGACCGCCCCGACCACGCCCTGTTGCTGTCCCAACTGCAACAGGTAGCGCAGGGCCTGGGCGAGACCTTCGCTCCCTTCTGCGAAGTGGTACTGCACGACCTGCGCGATGCGGATCACTCCATCGTCGCCCTGCACAACAACCTGTCCGGCCGCGAGGTCGGCGACGCCACCACCGAACTGGGTCTGGCGCGCATCGCCGACGAGAGCTATCCGCAGGTCCTGACCAATTACGCCAATACGCTGCCCGACGGCCGGCAGGCCAAGAGCACCTCGATCGGCATCAAGGATGTCGATGGCAAATACGTGGCCGCGCTGTGCATGAACATCGACCTGACCCTGTTCGGCGCGCTGCAGGGCATGCTGCGCCAGTTCGGTGGCATCGACCAGGGCGTGCGCGTGGCTGAAACGCTGGAGCCGGCCGGTGCCGAAGGCCTGCGCAGCCGCATCGATGCCTTTGCCGCGCGGCTGTCGACTACGCCGCGCAGCCTCAAGGCCGAAGACCGCCGCCAGCTCATGCGTGAACTGCGCCAGTCCGGCTGCCTGGATATCCGGCGCGCGGCCGAGATCGTGGCCGCGCATCTGGGTGTCTCGCGCGCTACCGTCTACAACGACGAGAAGGAGTAAGCGCGGCCGTCACGCGCGCTCCCCGCCATATGCATCGTCACTGTCTCTTTCCATCCCACTTGAAGGAAACCTCATGATCCCCGTCTCCAGCGCTACCGAATCCCCCAGCTTCGCCGATGTCCTGCTGGCCGCCGAACGCATCAAGCCGTGGGCGCACAGAACGCCGGTCCTGCGTTCGCGCACGGCCGATGCGGAAGTGGGCGCACAACTGTTCTTCAAGTGCGAGAACTTCCAGCGCATGGGGGCCTTCAAGTTCCGCGGTGCCATGAATGCGCTCTCGCAGTTCGACAGCGAACAGCGCAAGCATGGCGTCATCACCTTCTCCTCCGGCAACCATGCGCAGGGGACCGCGCTGGCCGCGCAATTGCTGGGCATTCCCGCCGTCATCGTGATGCCCGAGGATGCGCCGGCAGCAAAGGTCGCCGCCACGCGCGGCTATGGTGCCGAAGTGGTGATGTATGACCGCTATACCGAAGACCGCGAGGCGATCGGTGCGCGCCTGGCCGCCGAGCGCAAGATGACGCTGATCCCACCCTACGATCATCCGCACGTGATGGCCGGACAAGGCACGGCCACGCTCGAATTGCTGCAGGAAACCGGTCCGCTGGATGCGCTGTTCGTGTGCCTCGGCGGCGGCGGCCTGCTGTCCGGTGCGGCGTTGGCGGCGCGGGCACTGTCTCCCGATTGCAAGATTTATGGCGTCGAACCGGAAGCCGGCAACGACGGACAGCAGTCACTGCGCGCGGGCCAGATCGTGCATATCGATACGCCCAAGACCATCGCCGATGGCGCACAGACGCAGCATCTGGGCAAGTACACCTTCGACGTCATTCGCCAGCTGGTGGACGACATCCACACCGTCAGCGATGCCGAGCTGGTGTCCGGCCTGCGCTTCTTTGCCGAGCGCATGAAGATGGTGGTCGAGCCGACCGGCTGCCTGGGCTTTGCCGCCGCCCGCAAGCTGAAGGACCAGCTGCAGGGCAAACGCGTGGGCGTCATCATCAGCGGCGGCAACATCGACCTGGGCAAGCTGTCGGGGTATTTGTCCTGATTATCTGGCGCATCAGTGAGCCCAATCGCACGCGACTTCGTTTTGGCCTACAGTGTTGAGCCCTCATCATTCAATGCTGATCCCTCCACTCACCCACAAGGACTGGAAACACCATGCCCCATCTCGTACTGGAATACACCGGCAATCTCGCCCTCGATGTGCAACCGACGCTGCTCAAGCTGAACCAGGCACTGGTGGCCAGCGGACACTTTGAAGAAAACGCCATCAAGGCGCGTGCCGTGCGTCTGGACAACTACCTGGTCGGTACCGCACCGGAGGCCAAACGTGCCTTCGTGGCGGTGCGCCTGGCCATCCTGACCGGCCGCACGCTGGAAGACAAGAAGCAGGTATCCGACCTGCTGGGCGCGGCCATCCAGAAGGACCAGAGCTGGCCCAAGGATCTGCAGGTACAGCTCACGGTGGAAGTGGTGGACATGCAGCGCGAGAGCTACTTCAAGCTCGCCCTGCAATAAGCTGCGGGCCTGCCTGCGCCATCACGGCGCGGCCCTCAAAACGAAAAGCCGCACGGTGCAGACCGGGCGGCTTTTTTTGCTGGTGCACGACAGGTGCGCGATATTGTTCTTGTGATGCCGCGCGACCTCGCGTGGTCAGTGCATCCGAGCTTCAGGATGCCAGTGCGGGTTCGCGCAGGAATTCGCGGAACTGCACCACGTTGCCTTCCGGATCGAAGCCATCGCAGGCACGAAAATCCGGACCGCTCCATTCGGCCTCGGCCGCTTTCATGCCACCGCCGAGCTGCTGCGTGGCGAGTCGGGCGTGGGTGAGCGAACGCACGGGAAGGAACAGCTTCACCGGCACGTTCTCGCGCAGCACCGGTGGCGAAGTGATCTCCACCGTGGCGGCACTGGCTTGCGGAATCGCATGAATCACCAGCAGGAAATCCTCGGCTTCGATCACTACTTTCTCGGCCTGGGCCTGCTTGGGAACCACCGCCAGCACCTGCGCATAAAACGCGGCGAGGCGGGCTACATCTTTGGCGAACAGGACTGCGCCTGCTTTGGGCTGGGTCGACATCTCTGCTTTCAAAAACGTTGATCGGATCAAACAAGGAACGGCAGAGTTTATTTACGACCACCGCGCTTGGCAAGCATTAATCGTCTCCCTGTGGCGACAGCGTTATGTCGCTGTGTGGCGACGCCCTTCCGTCGCCTTTCCCCCGACATATTGCAGAGCAATATAAGAATCCGCTGACACGCGAAAGTGGTGCTGTCCGATGTTCATTTCAGCGCGAAAAAACTAATGTCGCATATCGCCGGTAAGAGACTAATAAATCGTCAATTGTCAGCATGATCAGCCAAGCTGTTTGTATGTGATCGGAATAGCATCGTTTGCGCTACGAACGCGTATAAATTGTAAGAGGATGTTCCAAATCGGTTTACTTCCGAACTCGATCTGCTACCTTGATGTCGCAGGGCAACATGGTGTGTGGCGAAGAAAAAGAAAAATATTTCCACTTGCACACCGCTATGCCACGCCGTCCTCCCCACTGCAGTCCACTGCGCTGACGGCGACCAAACATAACGCAACACAACCCTCACGAGTATCGCGCCATGAACATTCGAGATTTGCACGCTCAGTACACTCCCGAACGCTCCATTTTCAAGCGGACCCAATCTGCGCATCGCGCCATGACGGACAACGCCTCCCAGCGCATCGAGCTTGCGCACACCGACAGTGACGCCGATGCCTGGCTGGAGCCGGCCCTGTCCGACTTCATCTCACTGGCCTCCAGCGTCTGCGGCACGCCCATGGGCATGTTCAGCCAGCTGCATGCCGACATCGGCCTGCAGCATCCTTACCTGTCGGTCAACAATGGCCGAGGCGACGCCCGCAACCAGTGGTGGCGCTTCCCCGGCCAGACCGGGGTGATGCGCAATGCGGTCGACTTCTCGCTGTGCGAAATGGCGGCACGTACGCCTGGCCAGATTACGGAAGTGAATGACCTGTCCAGCGATCTGCGCTTTGCCACCAGTGCGCTGGCACGCGGCAATCCGGCCGTGCGTTTTTATGCGGGTGTGCCGCTGGTGTCGGGCAATGGCGACATCCTGGGCACGCTGTGCGTGATGGACCGCGTACCGCGCACCCTGACCCCGGCACAACGTGACGCCTTCCAGAAACTGGCACGCCAGCTGGAAGCGCAGATCGACAGCCATCGCGCCATGCAGAAGCTGGAACAGCAGACCATGACCGATGCCCTGACCGGCATCGGCAACCGCCGCAGTTTCGATTCGCGCCTGCGCGAAGAATGGACACGCCATCTGCGCAATGCCCGTCCGCTGACCATGCTGATGGTGGACGTGGATTACTTCAAGCAATACAACGACACCTATGGCCACCCGGCCGGTGATGCGCTGCTGGTGCAATTGGCACGCGTACTGCGCTCGCCGCTGCGGGCCAGCGACTTCCTGGCGCGTTACGGTGGCGACGAGTTTTCGCTGATCCTGCCGGATACCGATGAGACCGGTGCCATGCAAGTCTCGGAACGCATCAAGCAATCCGTGGCCCGCGTAAAGTGGCCGCACACCGACATCGAGATCAGCCTGGGCGCGGCGACCGTGACGCCTTCGGAAATGTGCGACTTCAGCGCCTTGCTGCATGCGGCTGACCAAGCCATGTATCAGCGCAAGCATGGGCGCAATCCGCGCAATGCATGAGCTCGCTGCTTGCCGCTGCTGACGCTGGCGCAGGAACGAAAATCGCCGCTGTGAAAACAGCGGCGATTTTTTTATGGTCCGTAGCGAGCTCTTATCGCCCTTGACTGGCAGGCGGTTTGGAAAGCAGAGAGAGCGCCACCAGCATCGACAAGCCTACCACCACGGCCCCCGCGAGATACACGCTCTGTACCCCCGCATGGCTGGCCAGCGCACCGGCCAGCGGGCTGGTGATGCCCAGCGACAGATCCAGGAAGGCCACATACGCGCCCATGGCCAGGCCGCGCGTCTGTGGTGGTGCGCGGCGCATCGCTTCCACACCGAATCCGGGGAACACCAGCGAATAACCAAAACCGGTCAGTGCCGCGCCCGCATAGGCCATCCAGGCGTGATCGGCCTGCCAGATCAGCAACTGCCCGCACACTTCGATGACTACACACACCAGCGCCACTTTTGCGCCACCGACCTGATCCGGCAGATGGGCAAAGAACAAGCGCGCCAAGATGAACGCCACACCAAAGCTGGTGAAGGCCAGCGAAGAATCCCCCCACGACCGTGCCGCAAACAACAAGGCGATGAATGCCGTGATGACGCCGAAGCCGACGCTGGAAAAAGCCAGCCCCAGGCCAGGCTGCCACACGGCACCCAGCACCTGGTAAAAGGGCGTGCGGCGGCTGGCTCCGGGCGCCACGCCACGCAAGGGGCTGACGGCCAGCAGCGCCACTATCGGCAAGAGCACGCTCACGCCGGCAATTCCCGCAAATCCCCAGGCCTTGCTGACGGCCACACCCAGCGGTGCACCGCCGGCCATGGCTGCATAGATGGCGATGCCCAGCCACGCCATCACCTTGCCGCCATGCTGCGGCCCGACCAGCGCGATGCCCCAGCCCATGGTGCCGGTGATGACCAGGCTCTCGCCCAGCGCCAGCAGAACGCGTCCCGCCAGCAGCACTGCCACCGAGATGACCGGCTGGTCCAGCCAGAGCAGAGAGGCCAGATAGATCAATCCCGACAGCGCCGCGGCCACGAAGCCGCCGACGACAGCGCGCTTGGGGCCACGCAGAACCGCCACGTTGCCGGCCCAGGCGCGCGAGAGCAGCGCCGCTGCAAATTGTGCACCGACCACCACACCCACTACGGTGGCGTTCATGCCCAGTGCCTCCTTCAGGTGCAAGGGCAGCACCGGCAACTGCAGGCCGATGGTGAGAAAGGCGATGAAGACGGCCAGCGTCAGCGGTGCAAGCGCCTGCAGAACTGATGTGCCGGCGGCGGTGGCCGGCGAGATGGAGAGAGGCGGGTCTGCCTGTTTTCCGTTCATGGGAAACCTCAAAGAATATTGTGAAGGGTGGACTCAGGAATGTTGCGGAAGTCCCGTTGATGGCAGGAACGCTGCGCAGTAGAATGCGACGAATCCGTCATATTCCGTCGATGGCAGTATGTGACGAATTCGTCAGGTTTCCTAGTCGCATTCCATTTACGTCTTCGCCTCTTCCCCCTTCTCCCCATGAACAAGCCCCGCCGCCCCGAGATTACCCTCCGCAAGACACCGCAACAGGCCCGCTCCACCGAGCTGGTGGCAGCCATTCTGGAAGCTGCTGTTCAGGTTTTGCTGCGCGAAGGTGCGCCGCGTTTCACGACCGCGCGCGTGGCCGAGCGCGCGGGCGTGAGTGTGGGATCGGTGTACCAGTATTTCCCCAACAAGGCGGCCATCCTGTTTCGTCTGCAGGCCGACGAATGGCAGCAGACTACGGAGATGGTGCGCCAGTTGCTGCAGGATGCAGACAGGCCCGCGCCACGCCGCCTGCGCGAACTGGTGCATGCCTTCTTGCGCAGCGAATTCGAAGAGGCCCAGGTACGGATGGCGCTGGCCGATGCCGCGCCGCTCTACCGCGATGCGCGCGAGGCTGAAGAAATGCGCCACGACTGGGACGGCATCATCGCGCAGTTCATGCGCGAAGCCTTGCCGGGGGTTGCCGCGCCACGACGCAAACGCGCGGGGCAATTGATGATGACCACGCTCACCACGGCGGGCGAACATCTTTCGCGCGGCACGCTGCCTGAGAAGGAAATACGCGCCTATGGCGAGGCCATGGCCGACATGTTCTGCGCCTATCTGGACAGCCTGCAGCCGCGCTGAATCGCGCTCATGCCTTGCGCTTGCGCGGCACCGCCGTGGAAGCACGCTGCACCAGCTGCGGTGTCGCCGTCACCCGCATCACGGGCGAGGGACTGCGGCCCTCGATCAGGGCCAGCAGCAGGTCGATGGACATGCGCGCCGCTTCTTCCGTCGGCACCGCCACGGTGGTCAGCGCCGGACGCGAGACCCGCGCCCACTGGATGTCGGTGATGCCGATCACCGAGATGTCGCGCGGCACATTCATCCCCAGGTCGGCGATGGCGTTCATCGCACCCAGTGCCGGCAGATCATTGCTGGCGAAGATGGCCGTGAGCTGCGGCTCCTCGCGCAACAGCGCGATGGTGGCCTGATACCCCGCCTCGACCGTATCACCGATATAGCGCGCACTCTGCAAGGTGTGCTTGACGCCGGCAGCGGCACAGGCCTCGACAAAACCGCGATAGCGTTCCGCGTGAATGCCGCTCTTCTTGCTGCCGACCAGCGCACCGATGTGACGATGGCCGAGCCCCAGCAGGTGCTGCGCGGCAGTCGCGCCAGCCGCATAGAAATCCACCGCGATGCAGGGCAGCTCGGGCGGGGCGTCCGGTTTCTCCCACATGCACAGCACCACCGGGGCACCCCGCCGCTCGGTCTTCTTGAGCTCATCCATGGGCAGGTTGGCGTTCATGATGAGCACGCCGTCGGAGAGCGTTCCGGCGATCTGGTCGAGGTAGGCGCGGCCGGTGTCGGGATCGTCGTTGGTATTGCAGACGATCAGGAAGCGGCCGCGCTCGCGCGCCGCACGCTCGGCCGCCAGAGCGAACTCCGGATAGAAAGGGTTGGCGATGCTGGAGACCACCAGCGCCAGCGTGGGCGCACGCCCCTCGGCCAGCGCACGTGCGGTCAGGTGCGGACGATAGCCGAGCTGGGCGACCGCCTCCAGCACGCGCTGGCGCGTCTGCTCGCCGACCTTGCCGCGCTGGCGCAAGACGTTGGACACAGTGGCCGAGGTGACACCGGCCAGACGGGCAACTTCGGATAAGGTGGTCATGGGTGCATGGAGTTGGAAGCCCTCGCATTCAAACCGCTTATGACGGGCTTGTCAACGCGCACACGCGGGTCGCGCTGCTCAAACTGAAGACGCGTCGTGCAGCCGCTGCGGAAATGATTTACGCATTGTTCACCCGCGCCCCACTCCTTCAGAGGAACGCAATCCTGACAAAAAGCTGGCAGTTTTTCGTTACAGGATTGTTGTTGCAGAGGCCATCCAAGATGGGTATGATCGACCAAAATATTTGCCAACCCAACACGGCAACACGCTCAGAACAACGACGTGGAGACAACCCCCGATTGCATACAGGAAACTCAGGCGATCTTTTTTTTGGGTCACTTGATTAAGCGCTTAACCTGACGCCGCACCTGCCTCGTGGTGCCCTGCCCTGCAATCCATTTCTGCTAGGAAAACGTGATGGCCAGCATCAGCTTGCGTGCAGCACAAAAAGCCTACGGCGACGCACCGCCGGTAATCCGCAATGTCGATCTCGACATTGGCGAACATGAATTCTGTGTTTTCCTGGGTCCCTCCGGCTGCGGCAAATCCACGCTCCTGCGCAGCATCGCGGGGCTGGAGGATCTCACCAGCGGCGACCTCTTCATTGGGGGAAAGCGCGTCAATGACGTGCCTTCGGCGCAGCGTTCGGTAGCGATGGTGTTCCAGAGCTATGCGCTGTTCCCGCACATGACGGTGTATGAAAACATGAGTTTCGGTCTGACCCTGGCCAAGCTGCCCAAGGCCGAGATCGAGCAGAAGGTGCGCGAAGCGGCGCGCATCCTGCAGCTGGAAGAACTGCTGCAGCGCAAGCCCAAGGAACTCTCCGGCGGCCAGCGCCAGCGCGTGGCCATCGGGCGCGCCATCGTGCGCCGTCCCGGCGTGTTCCTGTTCGACGAACCGCTTTCCAACCTGGACGCCACCCTGCGCAGCCAGACCCGCATCGAGATCGCCCGCCTGCATCGCCAGTTCGAACAGGCCAGCGTGGTCTATGTCACGCACGACCAGGTCGAGGCCATGACCCTGGCCGACCGCATCGTGCTGCTGCATGCCGGTGCCGATACCCAGCGCTTCGGCAGCATCGCCCAGGTCGGTGCGCCCATGGAGCTGTATCACCATCCGCGCAATCGTTTCGTGGCCGGTTTCATCGGTTCGCCGCGCATGAACTTCCTGCCCGCGCAGGTGGTGAATGCGCAGGAGAACGGCATCCTGATCCGCCTGCAGCACAGCGAGGAAACCCTGCTGGTGGCAGCCAAGGGACAGGTGCAGCCGGGCCAGCAGGTAACCCTGGGCGTGCGCCCCGAACACATGGAAATCGGCAGCCAGGGCCAGTACGGCATCACCCGCGAAGTGATGCTGGTGGAGCGCCTGGGCGAGCAGACCTATGTGCACCTGGACGAACCGGCCGGCCAGCCGCTGGTGGCCAAGGCCCCGGGCGATGCCCACATCGCGCGCGGCGAGCGCCTGCGCGTGTCGGTCGCGCCAAGCTGCGCCTACCTGTTCGATGCGGACGGCGTGGCGCTGGCGCGCACACAAGTTCATCCGGGCCTGGCCGCCGCAGCCTGAACAGGCAGTGCGCACGCGCCCTCTTCTCTTGACGCTTCACTACCGCTAAGGAACCACGATCATGTCGTTACGATTGGGAGTCTGTTACTACCCCGAACATTGGCCCGAGGCCATGTGGGAAAGCGATGCCCAGCGCATGAAGGCGCTCGGCATCAAGCAGGTGCGCATCGGCGAATTCGCCTGGAGCCGCATCGAGCCCTCGCCCGGCGACCTGCGCTGGGACTGGCTGGACCGCGCCATCGAGGTGCTGGCCAGCCACGGCCTGGAAGTGGTGATGTGCACCCCGACCGCGACCCCGCCCAAGTGGCTCATCGACCGTCATGACGACGTGCTGGCGGTGGATGCCAACGGCCGCGAACGCGCCTTCGGTTCGCGCCGCCATTATGATTTTTCCTCGGACTCCTACTACGAAGAATCGCAGCGCATCGTGCGCCTGCTGGGCGAACGCTACGGCCAGCATCCGGCGGTGACCGCCTGGCAGCTGGACAATGAATACGGCTGCCACCAGACCGTGGTCAGCTATTCGCCCTCGGCCCAGCGCCGCTTCCGCCAGTGGCTGCGCCAGCGCTATGGCAGCATCGATGCGCTCAATACCGCGTGGGGCACGGTGTTCTGGAGCATGGAATACCGCAGCTTCGACGAGATCGATGCGCCCGTCGGCACCGTCACCGAGGCCCATCCCTCGCATCGCCTGGACTATCGCCGCTTTGCCTCGGACGAAGTGGTGCGCTACAACCGCATGCAGGTCGAGATCCTGCGCCCGCTCTCGCCGGGCCGGCTGATGGTGCACAACTTCATGCAGATGTTCCTGGAGTTCGATCACTATCCGGTGGCCGCCGACCTTGATGTGGCGACCTGGGACAGCTATCCGCTGGGCGCGCTGGAAGTGATGTGGTACGACGCCGAGACCAAGGCCCGCTGGCTGCGCACCGGCCATCCCGATTTCGCCAGCTTCAACCATGACCTGTATCGCGGCATGTCGGCCCAGCCGTTCTGGGTGATGGAACAGCAGCCCGGCCCGGTTAACTGGGCGCACTGGAATCCGGCCCCGCTGCCGGGCATGGTGCGCCTGTGGAGCTGGGAAGCCTTCTCTCATGGTGCCGGCTGCGTCTCCTACTTCCGCTGGCGCCAGTGCCCGTTCGCGCAGGAGCAACTGCACGCCGGGCTGAACCGTCCTGACAATCGTCTCGACGTGGGCGGCACCGAAGCCGAACGCGTGGCCCAGGAAATCATCGCGGTGGAAAACGCCAGCGGTGCTTTGGCCCAGCCGCGCGGCAAGGTGGCGCTGCTGTTCGACTACGATGCCAAGTGGCTCTTCGAGATCCATTTCCAGGGCATCGATTTCGAATATGCGCATTTCGCCTTCGACTATTACTCGACCCTGCGTTCGCTCGGTCTGGATGTGGACATCGTCCCGCTCAATGCCGATCTGCAAGGCTACGCCATGATCGTGGTGCCGCCGCTGCCCATCGTGCCGGACGACCTGCCGGGCCGCATCGCAGACAGTGGCGCGCAGGTGGTGTTCGGTCCGCGCAGCGGCTCCAAGACCAAATCGCTGCAGATTCCTTCGACCCTGCCGCCGGGCCCGCTGCAGCAGTTGCTGCCGATGCGCGTATGGCGCGTGGAATCGATGCGCCCCAACGTCAGCGAAACAGTACGGTTCGGTACGGAACAAGGCCAGGCCCGTTACTGGCGCGACCTGATCGAAGCCGATGGCGACGGCCTGCAGACCATTGCCACCTTCGCTGACGGCCATCCGGCCATCGTGCAGAAGGAGCGTGCGCACTACCTGGCTAGCATCTTCGACGCCGGGCTGACCACGCACTACTTCGAGCAGGTGGCGCGCGCCGCCGGACTGGCTCCGCAACGTCTGCCGGAAGGCCTGCGCCTGCAGCAGCGCGGCGGCCTGCAGTTCGCCTTCAACTATAGCGACGCACCGATCGCGCTGCCACACGCCGACGGCGCGCAGTTCCTGGTCGGACAGGCAGCGCTGGAACCGCAGGGCGTGGCGATCTATCGTCCGCGCACGCAAGGATAAGCAACACGCCGGCCTCACTCTGGAAGACAGCACGGCGGCTGCGGCAACCGTGCATGAGCAGGCGACAGAACCTGCAGGAACCTGGAAGAACCTGGAATATCCACGACACAGCCGTATCAACTTTTTAGAACTTTAAGACTTTATAAACTTTATAAACTTTATAAACTGTTTAGCGGTTTGAATGGTTTCAACTGTCTGAACCAAACATTCGGAGACAACAATGAAGAAAATGATGCGCATGACCGTGATCGCCGGCTGCCTGGCCGCCTCCGCCGCCTGGAGCGCCGCCGCCCTGGCCGGCACGCTGGCCGTCAACATCGCCTACAAGGGCGCCGTACAGCGCACCGTGTGGCAATCCACGGTCGATGAATTCAAGAAGGCCAACCCGGACGTCGACGTCAAGGTCTCCTTCATCGAGGAAGAAGCCTACAAGGTGCAACTGCCGGGCTGGCTCTCGACCCAGGCCCCGGACATCATCAACTGGCACAACGGCGAACGCATGGCCTTCTATGCCAGCCGCGGCCTGCTGGAAGACCTGAGCGAAGACTGGAAGAAGAACGGCTGGGACAGCACCTACGCCTCCACCAAGGAAGCCTCGTCCTGGCAGGGCAAGCAATACTCGGCACCGACCGTGTATTACTCGTGGGGCATGTTCTATCGCAAGGACCTGTTCAAGAAGGTCGGCATCGCGGCCGAACCCAAGAGCTGGGATGAATTCCTGGAGGCCTGCAAGAAGCTCAAGGCCGCCGGCATCGCCCCCATCGCCGTCGGTGGCCGTGACGCCTGGACTCTGGCCGGCTGGTTCGATTACCTCGACCTGCGCATCAACGGCAACGCCTTCCACCAGCAGTTGATGGCCGGCGACGTCGCCTACACCGACCCGCGCGTCAAGAAGGTCTACACCGCCTGGAAGAGCCTGATCGACAACAAGTATTTCATCGACAATGCGCTGTCCTATGACCTGGATGGTGCCCAGCCCTTCCTGTTCCAGGGCAAGGCCGCCATGATGCTGATGGGCACCTTCATCGCCAAGGGATTCCCGGCCAAGCTGGCACCGGAGATGGGTTACTTCCAGTTCCCCATCATCGATGCCAATGTGCCGACCGCCGAGGAAGGTCCGACCGAATCCATCCACATCCCGGCCAAGGCCCGCAACAAGACCGATGCGCGCCGCTTCATCGCCTTCGTCGGCACGCCGGCCATCAGCGCCAAGCTGGCCGATGGCCTGGGTTCGCTGCCGGCCAACAGCAAGTCGCCGGCCCCGGCCGATCCGATCTCGCGCATCGGCTTCGAGATCCTCTCCAACGCCAAGGGCGGCATCTCGCAGTTCTATGATCGCGACATGACCAAGGAAATGGCCGATGAAGGCATGAAGGGCATGCAGAAGTTCGTCAGCGATCCGACCAAGATCGATGACGTGCTCAACGAGCTGGAACAAAGCCGCAAGCGTATCTACAAGAAGTCCTGATCGTCGTTGTTGATGCCTGGCTGGTCCAGGCAGTCCATCCGGGCCATTCCGCCTGCCCCGTGCAGCAGCGGAATGGCCCGCAGAAAAAGAAGGAGACCCCGCCATGCTAGCGCCCACATCCGCCGCGCAGCCGCCTGCGACCCAACCTGCTGCCACGCCGGTCTCCGGCCCGCAGCGCAGTGCCGCCCGCCGCAATCGCGCCGCCTTCTGGTTCCTGGCGCCGGCCTGCGTGATGACGCTGGTCTACGTGCTGTACCCGATTCTCTATACGATCTATCTCAGCTTCTTCAGCTGGGATGGCATGACCGCTCCCAAGTACGTGGGCCTGGCCAACTACATCGAACTGTTCCATGCGCCGACCTTCTACACGGCCTTGAAGAACAACGTGCTGTGGCTGCTCATGTTCCTGCTGGCCCCGCCCATGGGCCTGGCCATCGCGCTCTACCTGAACCAGAAGGTGGCCGGCATGCGGGTGGTGAAGTCGCTGTTCTTCGCGCCCTTCGTGCTCTCGGGGGTGGTGGTCGGGCTGATCTACAGCTGGTTCTATGACCCCAGCTTTGGCCTGCTGTCGCTGATCCTGGGCCAGGGCGTGCCGGTGCTGGGCGATGCGCGCTATGCCACCTTCGGCATCATCTTCGCTGCCCTGTGGCCGCAGACCGCGTATTGCATGATCCTGTTCCTCACCGGCCTCACTGCCCTGAACCATGACCAGGTGGAAGCCGCCCGCATGGAAGGGGCCAAGGGCTGGAGCATGCTGCGCTACGTGATCCTGCCGCAGTTGCGTTCGACTACCTTCATGGCCTTCGTGGTCAGCATCATCGGGGCGCTGCGCAGCTTCGACCTGATCTCGGTGATGACCAGCGGCGGCCCTTACGAAAGCTCCACCGTGCTGGCGTATTACGCCTATGACCAGGCCATCAAGTATTACCGCCAGGGATATTCGGCGGCCGTGGCGGTGACGCTGTTTGCCATCATGCTGGTCTACATCATCTATCAACTGCGCCGCATGCTGCGCGACGAACGCTGATCATCCGTCGCCGCACGTCCATCGCCCAACGTTCAAGAGAAAAGAGAGATCGCCATGTTCCCCATGCCGATAGAAAAATGGAAGCCGATCAACCGCGCGCTCTACCGGGCTTCGCTGCCGGTGGCGCTGCTGATCTGGCTGCTGCCGATGCTGACCGCGCTGGTCACCTCGATCCGCTCCAACGATGAACTGATGGCCGGCAACTACTGGGGCTGGCCGCAGGACTTCGCCATGCTGGAGAATTACCGCGAGGCGCTGACCGCCTCGCCCATGCTGCATTACTTCTGGAACAGCTGCCTCATCACCATTCCCTCGGTGATCGGCGCGATTTCGCTGGCGGCCATGGCCGGCTTTGCGCTGTCCACTTACCAGTTCCGTGGCAACACCGTGCTGTTCGCCACCTTCGTGGCCTGCAACTTCGTGCCGCAGCAGATCCTGATGATTCCGGTGCGCGACCTGTCGCTGTCGCTGGGCCTGTTCAACACCATCACCGGGATGATGCTGTTCCATATCGCCATGCAGACCGGATTCTGCACCTTGTTCCTGCGCAATTTCATCAAGCAGCTGCCCTTCGAGATGATCGAGGCGGCGCGCATCGAAGGGGCCAGCGAGTGGACCGTGTTCTATCGCATCGTGCTGCCGCTGATTCGCCCGGCACTGGCCGCGCTGGCGGTGCTGGTATTTACCTTCGTATGGAATGATTACTTCTGGGCGCTGGTGCTGACCCAGGGCGATGACGTCGCCCCCATCACCGTGGGCGTGGCGGCGCTGCGCGGACAATGGACCACGGCCTGGAACCTGGTCTCGGCCGGCTCCATCCTGGCGGCGCTGCCCTCGGTGATCCTGTTCTTCGTGATGCAGAAGCAATTCGTGGCCGGGCTGACCTTCGGGGCAAGCAAGGGCTGAAGGATCGCGGCCCGCGCTTACTGCAGGGTCGCGACGCCCGCCTCGGGCGTTTGCGGTGGTCCCGGGGGCGGCACATCGGTGTGGATCATGAGTACCGTGCAAAGGCGTGCAGTCGTGCCATTCTTGGCCAGCTGCGCGCCTTTGCCGTTGTAGATCTTGCCGTTGCCCATGAAGACGCCATCGATCTTGAAGGTCCACGAATTGGCCGGGTTCTCCAGCCGGTAACCCATCCCGGCCAGGCTCAGGGATTCGCCGGAGATGGTGCCGGACATGACTTCTTCGGCGAGCTTGGTGCGCCGCTTGATGATCACGCGGTTGCCGTCCACCTGGGCATTGAAATTGGCCTGGAAGGGCTGTGAATCCTTGTTGAAGCGATTGGCATCGCAGGACATGACAGCGCGCCAGCGACCGTCCGGCGGGCTCGGCTCCGAGCTGGCCGTGCCCCCGGCGATACCGGCAGAGGGCAGCACTCCCAGCTTGCCACCAAGAATCACGGTGATGGAATCAGGGTAATCGAAACCGGCACCGCTATTGCGGTCGATGGCATAGCCGATCAACCCGCCTGCAAGCACATTGCCCCAGACGTTGGTATTGGCACGGGAGACTGCTTTCTGTTGTCCGACCACGCCATCTTTGGCGCATTCGACCATCAGGTCGGCAGTGCTCTTCTTGATCGTCACGCTGCCGGGTGTTTTGACAAACCATTGACCCGCATCGTTGGTCAGGGTGCAACTGGCCCCGGAAATGATCTGGTTGCCCTGCGTGGCCTGAACCGAAACGGGTTGCGTCTGCGTGCCCGTGATGGAGGCACAACCGCTCAGCAGCAAGGCTGCCATGCATACCAGCATTCTCAACATGAAATCCCCGATGTTCCTTGCGCGCCCGCGCGTGTTGTCGTTATCGTTGCCGCATCCCTCGATGGCGGGCCTCAGGCCTGCCATCCAGCGAGAATATAGCCGAGCTGCGCGTCGCGTGACTGACGAATCACTGACAGGAAAAAGAAAATATTTCAGCTGAAATACGCGCGTGGTTTTTTGACATACGGCCGTGATGGCAGCGGCGCACAATGTCTCCATCGACACCGCAACCCAAGGAGAACATCATGCATACCACCACCCTGCGCCTGGCCGTATTCATCGGCATGTTGAGCATGACTGTCGAGGCCCACGCCGGACGCGGCGGGGCGATGCTGTTCAAGGACCTGACGCGGCTGTTCAGCCACCTGTTCCACCAGTACACCGGTGGCTGAACTGCGCGATCCTCAGGGCTGGGCCGCCTGCTGCGGCGGTGCGTCCAACCCCACGCCCATGGCTTGGTACAGCGTGGCCGTATCGTTCATGCGGCTGGCCGTAGCGCGGATCTCCCCCAGGCGGGCATTGAGATATTGCCGTTCCCCGGCCCGCGCAGCACTGGCCGGATAAGCGCCCAGTTGCGCGCGCCGCTGCGCATTGCGCCAGCCCTGCTCGGTGGCCGCGCGTGCCGCCGCCGAGGCCTGCAAGGCGTCGGCATCCTGCGTCAAGGCCACCAGACTATCGGCCACGTTCTGGAAAGCATTCAACACGGTCTGGCGATAATGCGCCTCGGCCGCGAGGTAGGCTTCCTTGCTGGCATCGCGCTTGGCGCGCAGGGCACCGCCATGGAACAGCGGCTGCGTCAGCGATGCGCCCAGACCCCACACGGCTCCCGCACCGCTGGTGGCCTTGGCCCAAGAGAAACCGGACTGGCCGAACGATGCGCTGATGGACAGGCTGGGGAACATCTCCGCTGTCGCCAGCGCCTGCTGTGCGGCCGCCACCTTCAATGCGGCGTCGGCCGCGAGAATGTCGGGGCGCTGTTTCAGCAATTCGGAAGGCACCGTCATCGGCACCTGCTCGGGCAGTTTCAGGCGCGTGATGTCGAGATCGGCCGGCGCGGCATCCGGCGTGCGGCCCATCAGCACCGCCAGCGCGTGACGTGCGCCCTGCCATTGCGCTTTCAGGGCGGGCAGGCTGGCGCGCAGCGATTGCGCATTGGCGCGCGCGGACAGGACATCGTCATTGGAGACGGCACCGAGCGCCAGACGCCGCTGCAATTCCCCCACGTCGGCATCGGCCAGCGCCACCAGGCGCTCGGTGTCGGCCACCTGCGCGCGCAGGGAGGCGGCATTGATGGCCGTGATGACCACATTGGCCGCTACCGCGCGGCGTGCCGCATCGAACTGGTAGGACTGAGCATCGACCTGGGCAGCCAGCGCCGAGTTGGCGAAGCGCTCCACGCCGAACAGGTCGAAGGTATAGCTGGCGCGGATCTGGCCGGCGAAGACGTTGTACAGGTTGGTGGTCGGGCCAAGGTTGGGCAGACCCAGGGCGCGCTGACGCTGGGCCTGGCCGACCGCGTCGATGGTCGGCCACAGCGATTCATCGATCTGCGCACGCAATTGCAGGCGCGCACTGGCCAGGTTGCGGTCCGCCTCGGCCAGCGAATGATTGCTGCGCAGCGCCTCCTCGACCCAGGCGGACAAATCCGCAGAACCAAAGGCGCGCCACCATTGCGGCACGCTGCGCTGGCCCAGTACGAAGGTCTGGCGCGCCTCCTGCGGACCCAGCGTGGCCGGGGTGGCCTCGGCGGCGTAGTGGACCGGTTGCGGCATGGCCGGTGCTTCGCCGGTCGGGCCCAGCGCGCAACCCGACAGCAGCAGTGCGGCGGCCAGCGCCAGAGGGCGCGCCTGCGGGGCGAACATCAAACGAACGGCGCTCATCAGTGGCTCCCTTGCGCGGCGTGGTCGCGGTGATGGGTTTCATCCGGCTTGACCCGGTAGCACAGCGCATACAGCGCCGGCAGGTAGAACAGGGTCAGGATGGTGGCGATGGTGATACCGCCCATCAGGGCAGTGGCCATCGGACCGAAGAAGTTGCTGCGCAACAGCGGAATCAGCGCCAGCACGGCCGCCGCCGCAGTCAGCGTGATCGGACGGAAGCGGCGCACGGTGGCACCGACGATCGCATCGAAGCGGCCACGTCCTGCGGCGATGTCCTGCTCGATCTGGTCCACCAGGATCACCGAGTTGCGCATGATGATGCCCAGCATGGCGATGGTACCCAGCATGGCGACGAAGCCGAAGGGCTGGCCGAACAGCAGCAGTGCGCCCACCACGCCAATCAACCCCAGCGGTGCGGTCATGACCACCATCAGGGTGCGGCCGAAACTCTGCAACTGCACCATCAGCAACAGCAGCACGGCAATGATCATCAGCGGCATCTGCGCCGAGATTGAGGATTGCGCCTTGGCATTCTCTTCCACGGGTCCGCCGACGTCGATGCGATAGCCCACCGGCAGTTCGCCACGCAGCGCATCAAGCTTGCGGTTGACGTCATTGGTGACGTCGATGCCCTGCACGCCGGCGCGCACGTCAGCCAATACGGTGATCGTCGGTTGGCGATCACGCTCCCAGATCACGCCGTATTCCAGCGTATTGTGGAACTGGCCGAGCGCGGCCAGCGGCACCGGGCCGTTGGCGGTCGGCATGGACAAGGTGGCCAGGCGCGACGGATCAACCCGCTCGCTGCGCGGGGCCCGCAGGTCGACGCCAATGAGTTTGTCGCGTTCGCGGTATTGGGTCACCGTGAAGCCCGACAATTGCATCGCCAGGAAATTGGCAATCTGCTGGCTGCTCAACCCCAGTTCGCCGGCACGCTTCTGGTCGATCTCGAAAGACACCGAACGCTGGGCCGGTTCATCCCAGTCGAACTGGATGTTGGTGGCGCGGCTCTCCTTGCGCAATTCAGCCGCCACCTGTTCGGCGATGGCACGCACCTTGGGAATCTGTTCGCCGCTGATGCGGAACTGCACCGGGAAGCCCACCGGCGGGCCGTTCTCCAGCCGCGTCATGCGCGTGCGTGCCCCGCTGAATTGCTTGCGCAACGGCTCTTCCAGCGCGCGGGCCAAGGCCTCGCGATCTTCCACCGACTTGGCGGTGACCACGAATTGCGCAAAATTGGGACTGGCCAGTTGCTGGTCCAGCGGCAGGTAGAAGCGCGGCGCACCGACCCCGACGAAACTGACCACGTGGTCGATCTGCGGGCGATCCTTGAGCAGCGCTTCCATGCGCACCGCCTCGCGCTGGGTGGCTTCAAAGGAGGCGCGCTCCGGCAGGTGCAGGTCGATCAGCAATTCAGGGCGGTCGGAGCTGGGGAAGAATTGCTGCGGCACCAGCGCAAAGGCCGCCAGGGAAGCGATGAAGAGCACCGTGGTGGCAATCACCACGCGGCCGCGGAAGGCCACGCACCAGGCCACCGAGCGGCGCAGCCAGGTGTAGATGCGGGTCTGGTAGATGGGATGGTCGTGGTCTTCCTCATCATGGCCGGCATGCGGATTGGCGGCGATCTGTTCATCGGTGAGCGCGCCCGGCTTTTCCTTGAGCATGTGATAGCCCAGCAGCGGAATGAGCACCACCGCCGCCAGCCAGGACAGCAGCAGCGCAATGGCCGATACCTCGAAGATGGATCGCGTGTATTCGCCGGTCCCCGACTTGGCCAGCGCAATCGGCAGGAAGCCGGCCACCGTCACCAGAGTGCCGGTCAGCATCGGGAAGGCCGTGCTGGTGTAGGCGAAGGCCGCGGCGCGGCGGCGGTTCCAGCCCTGTTCCAGTTTCACCGCCATCATCTCGACGGCGATGATGGCGTCATCCACCAGCAAACCCAGCGCCAGCACCAGCGTGCCCAAGGAAACCTTGTGCAGGCCGATGTCGAACAGGTACATGAACAGCGACGTCACCGCCAGCACGATGGGAATCGAGATGACCACCACCATGCCGGTGCGGATGCCCAGCGATACCAGGCTCACCACCAGCACGATGGCGACCGCTTCGGCCACGGCTTCCAAAAAGTCATCTACCGATTTTTCCACCGCATGCGGCATGCTCGACACTGCCGTCAGCGTGAGCCCGGCAGGCAGGCGCTTGCGCAATTGTTCAGTTCGCTCGTCCAGCGCCTTGCCCAGGCGGATCACGTCGCCGCCCGGCTGCATGGTCACGCCGATGCCCAGCACTGGCTGGCCGTTGGCGCGCATCTCCTGTTCCTGCGGTTCGTCGTAGCCACGCGTGATGGTGGCGATGTCGCCCAGGCGGAAGTTGCGATTGTTGACGTGGATGATCTTGTCTTCCAGCGCGCGCAAATTGTCGAACTGGCCGGTGGGACGCACGTAGACACGGTCACTGCTGGTGGTGATGAGGCCACCCGGCACCACCGCATTCTGTCCGCCGATGGCATCGGCCAGTTGCTGCGGGCTGATGCCCAGGCGCGTCATGCGGGTGTTGCCGATGTCGATGTAGATGCGCTCCTGGCGCTCGCCGAAGTAATCGATCTTGGCCACGCCCGGCACATGCAGCAGTTCGCCGCGCAGCTGGTCGGCATAGTCGCGCAGTTGCGCAGGCGTGAAGCCATCGCCGGCCAGGGCGTAGATGTTGGTGTAGACGTCCCCGAACTCGTCATTGAAGTACGGGCCCTTGACACCCTGTGGCAAGGTGGCCGCAACGTCGCCGACTTTCTTGCGCACCTGGTACCAGGTCTGCGGCACCTGCGAGGCCGGGGCCGTGTCCTTGATGGTGAAGAAGAGCTGCGACTGCCCTGCGCGCGAATAGCTGCGCAGGAAATCCACATCGGGCGAG
>NZ_DBIC01000329.1:30149-32977 GCF_002296545.1 Herbaspirillum sp. UBA812
GCGCAGGAAATCCACATCGGGCGTCTCCTGCAGCTTGCGGGCGATGCGGTCGGTGATCTGCTCCTGCACCTGGCGCGCGGTGGCACCGGGCCAGTCGGTCTGGATCACCATCACCTTGAAGGTGAAGGGCGGGTCTTCCGATTGCGACAGGCGCGAGTAGGAACCGATGCCCAGCAGCGTCACCAGCGCCAGGATGAAGGTCACCAGCGCCTGGTGCTGCAGGGTCCAGGCGGAGAGATTGAAACGGCCGGGCGCGCTCATAGGGCGAAGTCCTCGGCGTGCAGCGGGGCGACCGGCTTGACCTTCTCACCCACGGTGAGGGTATGCACGCCCTGCACCACCACCTTGTCCTGTGTGGCCACGCCTTGCGAGAGCGAGATGCTGCGCTCGCCGTAGGCCGCGACGGTGACCGGACGCAGTTCCAGCTTGCCATCATTGGTCACGACCCACACCGCAGGCTTGCCGCCTTGATGGAACAGGGCGGTGGCCGGGAGCAGCAGCACCTGGCCCTGTGCCGTATCGGCCGGTGTGATCTTCACTTCACCGGTCATGCCGAGGCGCACGCTGGCGTCCGGCTGTTCCAGCGTGACCTTGATGCGGAAGGTGCGGCTTTGCGGATCGGCCGCCGGGCTGACCTCGCGCACGCGGCCCTTGTACGTCTTGCCGGGCAGGGCCGCCAGCGTGACCTCGGCCGCGGCACCGGGCTGCAGGCCGGCCAGCTGGCGGTCCGCGACATCCGTGACCACGTCCACTGCGCCCGACCAGGCCAGCGAATAGACCGGCTGGCCAGCACCCAAGACGTCACCGGTATTGGCCTGCTCGGCGCTGATGACGCCATCATGCTGGGCTACCAGGGTGGTGTAGTCGCGCTGGTTGCCTGCCACCGAGGCGCGGGCCTGCGCGGCCTTGAATTGCGACAGCGCGGCGGCATGCGCATCCTGGCTCTGCTCCAGTTGCTGGGCACTGATGAGCTGTTCGGCGGCTTGTGCAGTATCACGCTGCAACTGCTTCTCCGCTGCATCCAGATGCTGGCGGGCGGAGGCCAGTTCGGCGCGCGCCGAGGCGGCATTCTGGTCGGCGTCCGAGGGATCGAGACGCGCCAGCACCTGGCCCTTGCGCACGGCGTCACCCAGATGCACGCGGCGCTCCACCAACTGGCCGGCCACGCGGAAGGAGAGCGAGGTTACATAGCGCGACTGCAATTCGGCCGGCAGGTGCAGCGGCCGGGTGCTGCCGCGTTCCTGCGCCTGCAGCACCACCACTTCGCGCGGGGCATCGGCGACCGGGGCCGGCTTGCTGCAGGCCGAGAGCAACAACGTGAAGGGAATCGCCAGCAGCGCCATGCGCGCCAGCGGGACGCGGCGAGGAGCCGAAAGAGACGTGGAAAGACGGCCGGAACACGGACGGGAGACTGGCTTCACAGCATTCCTTTCGGGAAAGGGTGGTGTCAGGTGTCGGACCGCGGCGCGTTCCGCATCTTTACAAAAGTTCAGCGATTCTAATGCACATATGAATTCAAATGCAATCCTGTATCCGAATACAACAGTGTTAGAATCCAGCCCCATGACACGCCAACGACTCAGCCGCGAGCAAAGCCGTGAGCAGACCCGGGAACGTCTGCTGGAGGCGGCGCACGCGGTGTTCATGCAGAAGGGATACGCGCAGGCCAGCGTGGAGGATATCAGCACCGCCGCCGGATACTCGCGCGGGGCCTTCTACTCCAACTTCGATGACAAGGAGCAGCTGTTCTTCGAGCTGCTGCGCCGTGAAGGCGAGAGCATCGACCGCGGCTTCGAGCGCATCCTCGGTGGCGAACTGACCGACCCCGATGCCCTGCGCGACGCGCTGGCAGTGCAGTACTCGGCGCTGTACCGCGATGACAAATGCAGCCTGCTGTGGATGGAAGCGCGCATCATCGCCTTGCGCGACGAAAAATTCCGCGCCCAGCTCGATACCTTCCTGGAGCAGCGCTACGGCCAGATCACCCGCTTCGTCGAAGCCTACTGCCGCCTGACCGGCACCGCCCCGGCCGCGCCGCCGCGCGAGATCGCCATCGGGCTGATGGCCTTGTGCGAGGGCGTGAGTTTTTCCTATCGCTGCGTACCGCACATCGTCGATGGCAAGACCGCAGAATCGGTGCTGGCGTGGTTCCTCAAGGCGTCCATTGCGATTGCCGCACCCGGTGCCGCAGTGCTTGCAAGTCCTGCTGCCTGAGAAATCGCTGCAACAACTGGTATCACCTCCCCTGCTCGTGTTGTTGGCAGGCTGCATCCTGCGGTCTGGAAGCTGCGCGTACTGGCGCTTGCTGCTATATTCCGTTTCGAAAAAAAGGCGGCCTGCTCGCCCTTTCCTGCAGATAGCCACGTGAGGCAATTCCCGGAACAGAAATGGACGGGCCACGCATCTGGTCTGTGACGTTCCGGAGTCCAAAATTCAAATCCTGAAGCGCGATGTGCAAAGGGGCTGGGTGATCATGGTCTTGATGGCCATCCTGCTCGGCGGCGGTGCCATCTACCAGAGTCACCAGCAGGCGAAAGAAACGGCCATCGGCCATGCGGCCAACATCACGCTGGTGATGCAGCGCGGCTTGCAGCGGCACGCAGAGTTCTTCTGTTCCGTCCTTGATTCCATCGGCGAGCGCTATCGCCAGGTGCTGCATTTCCCGGTGTCGGGCAGCGAGTTGGGATCGTTTCTCTTCACGGGCGGACAAGCCAATCGCTACATCGTCGAAACCGCCGTGCTCGACAAGCACGGCCTCCTGGTCTCCAGCTCACGCAGTTCGCCGGCGCTGCTGACCAATGATTTCAGCGATGCGCCTTTCTTCCAGG
>NZ_DBIC01000329.1:33271-34106 GCF_002296545.1 Herbaspirillum sp. UBA812
CTTTCTTCCAGGCCCAGCAGAACGCCGACAGCCCCGCCGGCAAGCTGTTCCTCTCCAAGCCGATCCAGCTGGCCAAGGATTACTTCGTCGTCGTGCTGTCCCGGCGCATCACCGACATGCAGGGCAACTTCGCGGGTGTCGCCATGATGGTGCTGGACCTGGCCTATTTCCGTTCCATGCTGGAAGGGGTGGATGTGGGCAACAACGGCATCCTGTCGATCTACTCGCGCGATGCCACGGTGTATGTGCGTATTCCCTATGACCCGGCCATGGTCGGCCGCAATCTGAGTTCGGCACCGATGCTCGACAGTTTCCTGAAGCAGGACTCCGGTCACTTCTTCTGGAAGTCGGTCAATGACGGCGTCGAGCGCCTGTACGCCTTTCACGCGGTGCCGGGCACCAACCTGGTGGTCTTCGTCGGCTATGCCAAGAGCAACATCTACAACTACTGGCAGAAGACGCTGGCCATCCTCATCATCGGTTCCATCCTGCTGATCTTCAGCGCCCTCTCCTTCTTCCGCTCGATGCAAAGTGAATTCCTGCGCCGCCATGCGTCGGAAAAGACCCTGACCACGCTGGCCACCATCGATGGCCTGACCGGACTGATCAACCGCCGCTCGATGGACGAGCTGATGGAGCGCCACTGGCAGCACCTGCGCGAGGGAACGCTGCGGCAGCTCAGCGTGATCTTCATCGATGTCGATTTCTTCAAGCTCTACAACGATGGTTACGGCCACCAGTCCGGCGACCTGGTTCTGGCCCAGGTAGCCGCCGCCTTGCGGACCAGCCTGGCGCGCAATGAGGACGGCGCGGCGCGCTATGGCGGCGAAGAATT
>NZ_DBIC01000329.1:34392-34671 GCF_002296545.1 Herbaspirillum sp. UBA812
GCGCGCTATGGCGGCGAAGAATTCGTGGTGATCCTGCCGGGCAGCGATGCGGCCGGCGCGAGCAAGGTGGCCGAGCGCATTCGGGCAGCCGTCGAGCACCTCGCCCTGCCGCATGCGCACAGCCGTTTCGGCGTGGTCACCATCAGCCTCGGCGTGGCCCAGGCCGACTTGCAGCGTCACGCGCAAGCCGAACAACTCCTGGCCGAAGCCGATCAGGCCCTGTATGCCGCCAAGTCAGCGGGCCGCAATCGGGTGGAGATCAGTTCCGCGAGCTGAGGT
>NZ_DBIC01000074.1:0-3168 GCF_002296545.1 Herbaspirillum sp. UBA812
CAGCAGCCCGCTGGAGCTGGACAACCTCTGCTTCATGGGCACCAATGTAGTCAGCGGCTCGGCCACGGGCGTGGTGCTGACCACCGGCAAGCGCACGTATTTTGGTGCGCTGGCTGAACGCGTCACCGCCACGGACCGCACGCCGACTGCCTTCCAGGCGGGCGTCAACAAGGTCAGCTGGCTGCTGATCCGCTTCATGCTGGTGATGACGCCGGTGGTGTTCTTCATCAACGGTTTCACCAAGGGCGACTGGGTGGAAGCCTTCCTGTTCGGCCTCTCCGTGGCCGTGGGCCTGACGCCGGAGATGCTGCCCATGATCGTGACCTCGACCCTGGCCAAGGGCGCGGTGGCGCTGTCGCGCAAGAAGGTGATCGTCAAGCGGCTCGATGCGATCCAGAACTTCGGTGCGATGGACGTGCTGTGCACCGACAAGACCGGCACGCTGACGCAGGACAAGATTTTCCTGGAACGTCATACCGACATTCATGGCGAGCCCGATGACGAAGTGCTGCAATACGCCTACCTGAACAGTTATTACCAGACCGGCCTGAAGAACCTGCTGGACGTGGCCGTGCTGGAGCACGCCGAGCTGCAACGTGAAATGTCCATCGCCTCGGCCTATCGCAAGGTCGACGAAATTCCTTTCGACTTCCAGCGCCGCCGCATGTCGGTGGTGGTGTCCGAGCGCGAGGATCACCACGAGCTGATCTGCAAGGGTGCGGTCGAGGAAATCGTCTCGGTCTGCTCGCGCGCCCGCGTCAATGGCGAAGTGGTACCGCTGACCCCGGCCTTGCTGGAAGAGATCCGCGCCACCACCGGCAGCCTCAACGCCGAGGGCCTGCGCGTGGTCGGCGTGGCCGCCAAGGACTTGCCGCCGACCAAAGAGGTCTACAGCCTGGCTGACGAATCGGACCTGGTGCTGATCGGTTACATCGCCTTCCTCGATCCGCCCAAGGAATCGACCGCCCCGGCGCTGGCCGCATTGCGTGCGCATGGCGTGAAGGTCAAGATCCTGACCGGCGACAACGAGCTGGTCACCGCCAAGATCTGCCGTGAGGTTGGGCTGGAGGTCAAGGGCATGCTGCTGGGTTCGTATGTCGAGAAGATGAGCGATGCGGAGCTGTCGCAGGCGGTGGAGACGGTGACGGTCTTCGCCAAGCTTTCGCCGGCGCACAAGGAACGCATCGTGCGCGTGCTGCATGATCGCGGACACGTGGTCGGTTTCATGGGCGACGGCATCAACGATGCCCCGGCCCTGCGTGCTGCCGACATCGGTATCTCGGTGGATACGGCGGTGGATATTGCCAAGGAAGCGGCGGATCTGATCCTGCTGGAGAAGAGCCTGATGGTGCTGGAAGAAGGCGTGCTGGAAGGCCGCAAGACTTTCGCCAACATGCTGAAATACATCAAGATGACGGCCAGCTCGAACTTCGGCAATGTCTTCTCGGTCTTGATTGCCAGTGCCTTCCTGCCTTTCCTGCCGATGCTGCCCTTGCATCTGCTGGTGCAGAACCTGCTGTATGACGTCTCGCAGATCTCGATTCCCTTCGACAACGTCGACAAGGAATTCCTGGAAAAGCCGCAGCGCTGGGATGCCGGTGACATCGGCCGCTTCATGGTCTTCTTCGGTCCGATCAGCTCGATCTTTGATATCACGACCTTTGCGCTGATGTGGTTTGTCTTCGGCGCCAGCACGCCGGAACATCAAACCCTGTTCCAGTCCGGCTGGTTCATTGAAGGGCTGCTGTCGCAGACGCTGATCGTGCACATGATCCGCACGCGCCGCATCCCCTTCTTCCAGAGCCGCGCCTCGTGGCCGCTGATGGGGATGACGCTGGTCATCATGGCCATCGGCATTGCGATCCCGATGACGCCGCTGGCGCATTACTTCAAGCTGGAGGCGTTGCCGCTGTCGTACTTCCCGTGGCTGGTGGCGATCCTGGTCGCCTATGCGGTGCTGATCCAGGGGATGAAGGGGTGGTATGCCAGGCGGTATGGGTGGCAGTGAGCAGTGGCCGGCCTGATGAAATGAAAATGCCTGCTCTTTGGAGCAGGCATGATTTTCTGACCGATTGGAGAGGTGCCAGCTCACAATCACGCAGACAAGAGCATTTACCTCTTGAAAGCAAGTGCCTGAGCACGATTTCAAGTTTCAAATCTCTTTTTGTTTTCTGTATTCAGAGCCGCGTACAAGTGCCGATCAACGATGCGTCCATTCTTCATGAAGCTCGCTCTTAGCGTACCTTCACGGACAAAGCCGCATTTTTCCAAGACTCTGATGGAAGCCAGATTCCACTCAAATACTGTTGTCTCAACCCGGACAAATTGCTCGACATCAAACGCAAAAGCAAGCACGCGCCGCACACTCTCTGTCGCCAGGCCCAATCCCCAATACTGCTCACCCAGCCAATAGACGATGCCTGAACAGTGCTTCAAGGAGCCCGATCGAGGTACCAGACTGATTCCTCCCGCCAACCTGCCGTTGAATTCTATCGCCCACGCATGGCGGTGAGGATGCGATTTCATTTCGTGAATCCAGGCGACAGCGTCATCCAACTTGTATGGCGAGGGAAATCTATCTGCCATATTTCCCGATATATTTTTGTTGTTCGCAATAAGGGAAAGTTCTTCGATGTGTCTGTCATCCCATTTTTCCAAAGACAGTGGAGCGTTTTCTGGACTGATATTTTTCATTTAGTGGAAGTAAAGTTTCGCGGCGTTGCGTTCTCATGACAGAGAACCGCCAGATAGCCAAAAAAGCCTCTATTCGACAAGCGCAGCGGGCATCACGACATCCGCCGGTCTGCGCTTCCCATCCGGCCCGAGATAGCAAGCTCGCCAAGTAGCGCATACGCCTGTCACGACAATAAGCTTCCCGAAAATATTGAACCTCAACTCTTTCATTGGCGCTCCGCCCTCTTTCAGCTGAAAAACAAAACAAGGTAATCAAGCTCTCCAGCATCGCCACTGACTTCAAGACGACCCCCGCCAGATGAAATCACGCCGCTTGCCGCGCCCAACTGAATTTTCAATGCCGGACTTCCACATCCCGCACCAGCCTGATCCCCACTAGCGTATAGCGCGTACTGACGGTATTCCAGTTCCGGAAGGCACACCGCGCATACAGTGACCAGGTATGCGACGAGCCACGGAGTCGCACCCTTGTTT
>NZ_DBIC01000107.1:0-11717 GCF_002296545.1 Herbaspirillum sp. UBA812
CGCCTGCTCAACGAACTGATGGGGCGCGACGTGTTTGCGGTGGCCGACCGGCGTGGGACGGTCACGCTGTCCGAACACCACCACGCCGAACTGCGCTGGCTGGATGCGCCGGGGCTGGACGCCGACGTCGCCCTGCAGGATGACAGCCATGCCCAGGAAGCCACCTGGCTGCAGGCCGATGTGCGCCTGTTCGTGCATGCGGCCAAGGAAGGCGAACTGGATGCGGCCGAACGCCATCTGCTGCAGGCCCTGCGCGAAGACCAGCAGCGCACGCGGCGGCAGACGCTGTTCGTGCTCACGCAGGTGGACCAGATGAGCGATGACGAGCAACTGGCCAAGGTCAGCGCCGCCATCTTGGCGCAGGCACCAGAACTCACGCTGCATCCGGTGTCGTCGACGCGGCACCGCAGTGGCGTGGAAGGCGGCAAGTCGCTGCTGCTGCAGCGTAGCGGCATTCCGGCGCTGCAGGCCTTGCTGCGTGAAGTGGTGGAGCAGGTGCCGGGCGCGCGCCGACATGAACGCAATCTGCTCTTCACCGAGATCGGCCAGCAGGTAGAGCAGCAACAAGCTGCGCTGGAGAGCGGGCTGCAAACGCTGCGCCAGCGCCAGCAGCAGCAACGCCAGGATTTCGAGCAAGGGCTGCAGGCCGTGCTGGAAAAAGTGCATCAGGATCTGCTCCCGATCGTCGAGTTTCAGGGGGACGATCCCGCGCTGGTACCCGATACCGCCGCCGACGAATTCAAGCTCACCGCCGGCAAGCGCGAGCGGGCGCGCATTCACGTCGCTTATTCCCGCGCCTGCATCGCCATTCGAGCGCACCTGATCCAGCATGGCGTGGAAGGCTTGCCGGCCAGCCAGCAGACCTCGGTGGCCAGCCTCGATACGGTGATGGTGGCCGTGCTGGGCATCTCCATCAAATACCGCGCCGACCTGCGCCGCCGTTTCTGTGAACCGGCAGGGCAGGCGCAATTGAAAGAGGCCTTCCTGCACTACTACGAACTGTCGGAAGACCGCCAGGCGCTGCAACAGCAGATCGCCATCGGCCAGGCCGAGCTGCACGCGCATGAGCGCGCGCAGCAGGCGCTGGCGCGGTTGCGCGAAGGAGAGGGCGCATGAGCCGCGAAGAACAGCGTTTCATCGACTCCATCGGCCGCACTGGCCAGGGCGAGGCCGACCTGCAGCCGGTGCTGTCTGCATTGCGTGATTGGCTCGCGGCGCTAGCGCAAGCCTTTGAAGCTGCCCCGCTGCCTGCCAGCGGCCTGCAGGCGGCCAGCCCCATCGCGCGCCGCATCGCTGCCTTGCACGAAGACCGTATCCACCAGGCCCGCCGGCGCGAGGAACAATGGATTGCCCTCGCTCCCGCCCGTGCGCTGGCCCAGCGTTTCGAGGGCAAGCTCATGCTGCTGGTGTTCGGCAAGTTCAATGCCGGTAAAAGCTCGCTATGCAACTTTCTCGCGCAGCGCTTCCGCGAGCGCCAGCAGGCGGTGCAGTATTTCCATCTGCAGGACGGGGCGCTGGTGGAGAGTGAAGATCCTTTCCATGAAGGCGCTACCGAAACCACGGCGCGCCTGCAGGGTGTCTGCCTGGGCGACGGGCTGGTGCTGCTGGACACTCCCGGCCTGCATTCGGCCACCGGCGAGAATGCGGCGCTCACGCAGCGTTTCCTCGACAGCGCCGATGCGGTGCTGTGGCTGACCAGTTCGACTTCGCCGGGACAGGTGCAGGAGCTCGATGAACTGGCGCGTGAACTGCGCCGTGGCAAGCCGCTGCTGCCGGTGCTCACGCGTAGCGACGTCATCGATGAGGATGAGGTGGATGGCCGGATCGTCAAATGCCTGCGCAACAAATCCGACGCCAACCGCGCCGACCAGGAAGCCGACGTCCGTGCCCGCGCCGCCGACAAGTTGCAATCGCTGGGTGTGGCGCTGCATCAGCTGAAGGCTCCCGTGTCGGTGTCCGCCTATGTGGCCCGCACGGCCGGTGCGGATGCCGAAGCGATGCGCGGTGCCGGTTTCGAACGCCTGTATGCCGCACTGTCGGACCTGCTGGCACCGGCGCTGGCCTATCGCGACCGCAAGCCGGCCGAAGTGCTGCTGCACCATCTGCAGGAAGCGGTACTGGCCCCTCTGCAAGGGCAGACCCTGCCCGCGCTGCGGGGCTTGCAGCAGTTGGTGCAGAGCAAACTGCAAGCACTGCCCGCCAGTCGCGCACGCATCGTCCAACTGGCCTGGCGCGAGGTGATGCCAGGCCTGCCGGCCCTGCTGGAGCAGCACGCCGGCACGGGCGATGTGGACACTGTACTGGCCAGCCTGCAAGCATCACTGATGCACGCCTTCGAGCGCCACGCGCGCGCCGTACTGGACAGCCATGTGCTGTCCGCACCGGCCCCGGTGGCGCTGGTCCTGCCTGCGGGCAGCGGCTATGAACGCATTGCCGACGATTTGCCGCCGTCCTACGAGAAACTGTACGAAGCGCTGAGTCAAAGTGTACTGGCGGCCTTGGAGCAACTGGCCGATGAAGTGGCCGGGCACTGTACTGCCCGGTTGGCGGCACTGTCTGATGCGGTGTCCGTGCAGCGGGCTCTTGTCGATGAGCACGGGCGGCGTTTGCAGCAGCTGGAAAGCGGCCTGCGCGCTGCACCGCCGGAAGTGCTTGGCACGCCTTGAAGCGTCCCGGCGCAAATCACGGAATCAAAACAATAAATGCATGCGCACGCATGCAAATGAGCAACAGAGGAGATCAACATGCGGATGCATCTTGTCAAATGGGCCTGCGTGGCCTTGTCGGTCGTGGTCACGGCAGCGGCCAGCTGGAGCCTGTTCAATACCGCGTGCGGTGTGGCTGAAGAAGTGCTGGCAGCCTTGTTGCCACTGGCCATGGCGGCCATCGCCTTGATCGGCACGCGGCGACCATCGGTAACGATCCAGGTGCCGGAACAGGTTCTGCTGGCCAATACCCAACTGGCCACAAGTGAACCGGCCGCCCCCTTGTCCGCAGTACCGTACGCGTATCCTGTGACGCCGCAAGCCTTGCAAGTGCTCCACGGGCTGGTGCAGGATCTGAGCAGTCTGCTCGACCGCACCATCGCCGACATGGCGCGTGCCGGTGTAGTGGCCAAGCAGTCGGGGGGCAGCGTCGATCGCGCGGTGGCCGCAGTCGAGCAGACCGTGCGATCAGTGGCTGCCATCAGCAGCTACATCGAAACATCGCTGTCGACCTATCGCTCGCTGGCCGGGCAGGCAGCCAGCATCGGCGGCATCGTCGATACCATCCACGAGATCGCCAGCCAGACCAATCTGCTGGCCCTGAACGCGGCCATCGAAGCGGCGCGCGCCGGCGAGAGCGGGCGCGGCTTTGCGGTGGTGGCCGCCGAGGTCAAACGCCTGGCGGGTCGGGTTGGCCAGTCCAGCAAGGAGATCGGCAAGATTGCCAGCTCGCTGAGCCAGTCCTCCGGCGCTGCCCTGCGTGAGGCCGAGCGCGCCGCAACGCTGGCTACACAGGGCCGCGGCAGTGCCGGCCTGGCGCATGAGGCCATGAGCGAAGTCATCGACGGCGCGCGCAAGCGCGTGGCCATCGTGGGGGGCATCAATGAGGCACTGGCGCGCCAATCCGACGTGGCCGCCGCATTGGCATTGCAAACGCAGGGTCTGCTGCCGAGCGCCGGATTGCAGGCGGTCCCGCAGGCTTGATTGGTAGCGCTGCATCCCATCCCCTGGAGACACCATGACCGAGTTCGCCCATCTGCCTTCGGCTGCACTGGCCGAGTCTGAACGCATCCGCACCGCACGCCGCCTGTTCTTCGAGGAAGGCACGCTGCCCAGCGGTCTGGTGCCCGATGCCGTGCTGCGCTCGTGGCAGCGCTGCCAGGGCGTTGGCTACCGGACTGGCGAGGCGGTCAGCTTCGATCCGGTCCAGCCCAGCGTGGCGTCGTCCTTGCGTGAACGCAGCCATGACCTGATCGAGGCGGCTCGCCCTGAATTCGAACGGCTGGCACGTGTACTGGGCGAGGGGGCTTACGGTTTGTTGCTGACCGATGCCGACGGCCATGCGGTGGCCGTGCACGGCCCGCTGCAACACTGTGGCGAATTGATCCAGCGTGCGTTGCGCCCGGGTGTGAACCTGGCCGAGGCACGCATCGGCACCAGCGCCATGAGTACCGCCATGGCCGAGGGACAGGCCATCGGCGTGTTCGGACAAGAACATTTCTTTGCCCAGCATGGCAGCTTCCAGTGCGCCGCCGCACCCATCTACGGCGTGCAGGGCGAACTGCGTGGCACCATCGATGTCACGCGCGATACGCCCTTGCCCCAGTTCGGTGTGCTCTCGCTGATGCAGGACAGCGCCAGCGTCATCGAAGCCACGCTGCTGCGCGCAGTACCGGCGCGACTGCGGGTGCGGATGTGCTGGTACCACGGCGCGTTGGGCGGGCTGGGCAATGCCATGATGGCCTTTGGCGCAGATGGCGAAGTCGTGGCCGCCAACCAGGCGGCGCGCCGCCTGCTGGACTTGCGCAGCGAAATAAGGGGATTGCATCACGATGATGTGTTCCAAGGCCGCTTTTCGGAACTGGTGGATCGCCTCGGCCATCAGCCGCTGCTGCCATGGCGTTTGCGCTCCGGGCTCACGCTGACCATGGCACCGCTGGATACACCGCAGCCGGCGCGCCCGGCCGCGTTGCAGCCTGCACCTCCATCGGTGGCGCTGGCCCCTGCTGCCGCGCTCCCCGAATTCGGGGATGAAGAGGTGGCGCGTGCCCTGCCACGGGCAGTGCGCGCGCTCGATGCCGGACTGCCGATACTGATCCTCGGTGAATCGGGCAGTGGCAAGGAGGTCGCCGCTCAGGCTTTGCATCGATGCAGCCGCCTGCGGGAGGGCCCCTTCGTGGCGATCAATTGCGGCGCCATTCCGCGCGAGCTGATCGAGGGCGAACTGTTCGGTCACACCGACGGTGCCTTTACCGGGGCGCGACGCGGCGGGGCCAAGGGCAAGCTGGAACAGGCCGATGGTGGCACGCTGTTCCTGGACGAGATCGGCGACATGCCGCTGGAATTGCAGACGCGCCTGCTGCGCGTGCTGGAGACGCGCGAGGTCACGCGCCTGGGCGGCACCGGCAGCCGCAAGCTGGAGTTTCAATTGCTCAGTGCCACGCACCAGCCACTGGATCAGTGGGTGGCGCAAGGGCGTTTTCGGGCCGACCTGCTGTTCCGCCTGGATGGACTGCGCTTGCCCTTGCCACCCTTGCGTCAACGCGGGCAGTTGCATCGCTTGCTGACGGTCCTGCTGGCCGACGAAGGACTGCATGAAGCGCAACTGGAAGCGGAATGCCTGCAACACCTGCTGCAATTGCCCTGGCCGGGCAACTGCCGCCAGTTGCGTGCCGCCTTGCGGCTGGCAAGGGTGATCGCCGAGCCGGGTGAGCTGATAGGTCGGCAGCATCTGCCGGCAGAGCTGCGCCAGCCCTGCGCCGAGTTCGCCCCGCCCGCCGCGATGAATCAGCAAGCGGGCGTTTCCTTGCGCCAGCATCATCAAGCCTTGCTGGCCGCGACCCTGGAGGAGGTGCAAGGCAATGTGTCGGCAGCGGCCCAGCGCCTGGGCGTGAATCGCTCCACGTTGCATCGCTGGATGAAGAAATCGCGCTGATCGCGCAAGGCGACGACCAGCGCGTACGGCTTCAGGCTTCAGAACACTTTGGCGATGCGCAGGTTGATGCGATTGGATTCCTTGGCACCGTTCTCCACCTTGATGGACTGCCCATACTGCACCATCAGTTGTACCGTCGAGGCGACGAACGTGGAGAAGCCCGCTTGCAGGCGTCCATTGTTCATGCGGTCATTTTGCGCGACGCCATTGAGCCTGGTCGCCCCGCCGAAATCCTGGTACCACGACAGTGCCAGTGACGTCGTCGGCGAGAACATGTAGCGCAGGTGCGTTTGCAGGCCATAGGAAGCGTCCTGTTCGCGCTTGAGTCCGAGGAAGTTGGTGTTGTCGCCATAGACGGCATATTCACCGATCACATCCAGCATGAAATTGGCCGGCAAGGCCGTGACGTAGCCCAATTGGAAGATCCCTTTCCAACGGTTTTCGCCCACGTTGACCGGTCCCTTGCTGCCATCGTAATTGCCCGCCGGTACTGCGACGAAGGCCGATACGCCCAGCCAGCGCTGTTGCTGCTGCTGGTTCAGCAACCACAGGGTCCCGCCCACCAGCGGATCGCCTACACCGCTGGCCGAGACCGGCTTGAGCGGCCCGAAGGCGGTCTGCAGATCGACCTTGCCGAAGGGGATGATGATTTGCGGATCGATGGTGTAATCGCCCACTTGCATGAAGTGGACGAAACGTGCCAGGCCGATGTCAGTTACCAGCCTGAAGTCGCCCGCCGTGCGGTTGCCGTTCGCATAGTTGGCATTGCGCTCGGTGTGCTGGCCGTACAGCAGGGCCAGGTTGGCGCCAGCGGGTAGAGCCGCATAGTCGCCCGGATCGGTGGCGATTTCAGCGGCCGCGGCGCAGCCGGCCGAGAAGGTCAAGGCGCTGGCGGCGGCCAGCAGTGCGCGCCGCAGCGGGCGGACGCGATGGTGCAGGGCTTGCATGGAATGGTCTCCTGGTTATCGTTGTGATGGGGTGCTGCACTCGTGCATGCGTGGTATTCAGAAGGGATACTGAATCGGCTGGTCCATGATGCTGATCCACTGGCTTTGGGTGAATTCATGCACGCTGGCCGGGCCACCGAAGCGGCTGGCATTGCCGGAATCTCCCATGCCGCCGAAGGGCACCTGAAATTCGTTGTTCACCGTCTGATCATTGATGTGCACCATGCCGCAGCGCAGCTGGCGGCCCAGTGCCGTGGCGCGTGCCACGTCACGGCTGTGCACGGCGGCAGCCAGGCCATAGGGGCTGCCATTGACCAGCGCGATGGCCTGGCGTTCATCGTCGAAGACGGTAATCGGCGCCACGGGGCCGAACAATTCCTCGTGATACACCGGCATCTCGGGTGTGACGCCGGCCAGCACGGTGGGCGCATAGAACAGCTCATCGTAGTGGCCGCCCGCGAGCAGGGTGGCGCCCGCTGCGATACTCTGCGTGACCAGTCCGTGCAGGCGGTCACGCTGGCGCGCATTGATCAGCGGGCCCAGATGGACCTGCCCCCGGTACGGGTCGCCCACATGCAGTGCCTTGGCGCGGGCCGCCAGTTTTTCGGCATAGAGCGCCGCCACCGAGCGATGCACCAGATGGCGGCCGGCCTGCATGCAGATCTGTCCCTGATGCAGGAAGGAGGCCCAAGCGCCGTTGGAGGCGGCGGCATCCAGATCGGCATCGGCCAGTACCACTTGCGCATTGTTGCCGCCCAGTTCCAGAGCCACCTTCTTGAGCGATTGTCCGCAGTGCTGGCCGATGGCGCGGCCCACTGCGGTCGAGCCGGTGAAGGCGATCATGCCGACCTGCGCATGGGCCACCAGCGCCTGCCCCGCAGCCGGTCCACCGGGAATCACGTGCAGCACGCCTTGTGGCAGGCCGGCGAGCTCGAACAGGCGCGCCAGCAACAGGCCGCCACAGACTGCGCTCTGGGTGTCAGGCTTGAGTACAACCGCATTGCCCAGCGCCAGCGCCGGTGCCACTGAACGCAGTGACAGCAGCAGCGGGAAATTCCATGGGGAAATCACGCCGACCACTCCGATGGGAATCTGCCGCCACTGGTTGCTGCGACCGGGCAGGGACGAGGGGAACAGCAAGCCGTCGGGCTGCATCGGCAGTGCCGCCGCCATGTGCAGCTGTTCGCAGCATTGCGCCAGTTCCCATTGCGCCTTGGCGGTGGTGGAACCGCATTCGCGCACGTTCCAGCGATTGAATTCTTCGGCATGCAGTTGCATGAGTCGCGCCGCTTCGCGCAGGATGCGTGCACGTTCGCTGAAAGTGATGGCGGCCCAGGCCGGTTGGGCCGTCGCCGCGCTGGTGACGGCGCGGTCGATGTCGTCGGCATTGCCGATGCCGGTGGCGGCCAGCGCTGCTCCGGTGGCCGGTTCGATCACGTCGGCGTGGCCGCCGGCGGCGCTGGTCCAGCCATCGGACCAGATCTTGCCGTGCCAGTGCTGGTCGCTGTCAAAGAGGGTATGCATGGTGTCCTTTGTGTCTGTGAAGGTCAGTAGATCAGGCTTGCTTGAGGATCTCGGCCATCCGTTCGCCGATGATCATGCAGGGGGCCATGGTGTTGCCGGTGGTCACGCGCGGCATGATGGAGCCATCCGCCACGCGCAGGCCGTCGATGCCGTAGACGCGCAACTGGCTGTCGACCACTGCCATCTGGTCGCGTCCCATCTTGCAGGTGCCGGTCTCGTGCCAGTAGGTGAGGGCGGCGTCGCGCACGAAGCTCTCCATCTGTTTGGGAGAGAGCGGGCCCGGCATCACCTCGCGCTTGGCATAGGCGCGCAACTCGGCCTCGTTGCCGATCTCGCGGCACAGCTCGACGGCGCGCACCAGCGCCTTGACGTCAGCCGGATCGGAGAGGAAGTTGGCGTGGATCTTGAGACGGTCACGCGGATCCGCCGATTGCAGTTCCAGATGACCGCGGCTCTTGGGTTGTACCAGGCCCGGCGCGATCGACCATGCGGCCTGCGGTACCTGATACTGCTTGGCCGTCGCCTCGGAAGTGAACGGTATCTCGATCTGGAACGGCTGCAGGTCGGGCGAGGCCAGCTTGCTGTCACTCTTCCAGAAGAAGGTACATTCGGCCAGATTGTTGCGGGGTGCCTCGGGCGTGTTGTATTCCCACAGGCAGCCGCCGAGCAGGATGTGATCCATGAAATTGCGACCGACGCCAGCAAGAGCATGGCGCACCGGTACGCCGGCCCGTCGCAGCATGGTTTCGTCCCCGATGCCGGAGAGCATCAGCAGCTTGGGCGAGTTCAGCGCACCGGCCGAGAGGATCACTTCGCGGCGGGCACCGATGCGACGCTGCCGGCCCTGCCAGTTCAACTCCACACCCGTGGCACGCTTGCCCGACAGCGTCAGGCGCAGCACTTCGGCCCGGGTCAGTACGGTGAGATTCTTGCGCTGCATGACCGGGTGCAGGTAATGCGAAGCCATGTTGCGGCGACGGCCATCCTTGATGGAGGTGTTGGCGATGGCGCATCCGCCGGGGCCTTCCATCATGGCGCCGTTGTGATCCTCGAAGGAGGGGATGCCGATGGCCGCAGCGGCGCGCTTCATGGCCGGCGCGATGGGATTGGGGTCCTTGGCCGGCTGGACCCAGACGTTGCCGCCCTGACCGCGATAGGCTGGATCGGGGGTGCCCTGCCAGTCCTCGATGCGCTTGTAGATGGCCAGCACGTGATCGTAATTCCAGGCCGCATCTCCTGCTTCGGCCGCCCAGTGGTCATAGTCGCTCTTGTGGCCGCGGGCGTAGGCCATGACGTTGATGCTGCTGCCACCACCGATGGCGCGGCCCATGGCCAGGCTCAGGGTGCGCTGATGAAGGTGGCGCTGCGGCAGCGACTTGTCGCCCCATTCACGCTCGGTCCCGAGATTGGTGAACCAGACGCCCGGGTCCAGGATGCTGGGTGCATCATCGCTGCCGCCCGCCTCCAGCAGCAACACGCTGAGGTCAGGATTTTCCGACAGGCGGCTGGCAATCACGCAGCCAGAGGAACCCGCGCCGACCACGATGTAATCGTACTGGCCTTGCAGCGTGCTGGCGCGTTCGGCCTGGTTGGTGGCGATGGCCTCGGCCTGCTGCGCCATGCTCTCGATGGCGGAGGTGCCCAGGCCCAGGGCCGCTGCCAGTTTCATGAAATGACGGCGATCGATCTTGCCGTGCATCAGCGCCTGTTCCAGCGCATTGATGCGATCGCCATGGGCGAGGTCGTCCCCGCCAGTGGATGGGATGTGCATGAAGTCTCCAGTTCTTGGTCTCTTGGATTGCGTCCGGAATGACGCAATGACCGATCAATGGCAAGAGGTGTGCCAAACTCATCGATGGCGTGTGATGGTCTGCAAGTCATTGAAAGAAAAGACTTTTATTGCTTGTCGCAGAAGCGGTGGCAGCACCGGGAGTGATGCAAATTGCGCCAGTGGCGACGTCACCGACGCAGCTTGCGTCAGCCGATGGAATCTTTTGCGACCGACGCCGTCTGCATTAAGTCTTCCTTAATTTTTCAGTTTTACAGTTAGTCCGTCGGATCTCCCGGCAGTCCGCACCAGCGGCAGCGCTTTCATCCTGAACCACGACAAGGAGCCATCATGGACATCAACAAGATCACCGCCATCAGCGCCATCGTCTTCGGCCTCGCCGGCATGGCGGCACCCCTGACCCACGCCCAGGACATGCAGGGCACGGTCGCCTACATGAACGGCGGCATCGGTGCCGGCGAGCAGGCCAAGCTGCGTGAAGCGGCCAAGGACTACAACCTGCGCCTGCTGTTCTCGGAAGCCAAGGACGGCGCCTATGTCAGCAACGTCAAGCTGGACGTGGCCGACCTTCACGGCAAGAGCGTCTTCAGCCTGGCCACCGCCGGTCCCATGACCAACCTCAAGCTGCCCAAGGGCGAATACGAAATCACTGCCGTCTACAACGGCGTCAAGAAGACCACCAAGGTCAGCGTGGGTGAGAAGCCCGTTTCGCTGAGCTTCAACTGGGCGCATCAGGACAACTGAGTTCCGGCGCATTCACCGGCCAGTCATTGGCCATCCGTCGGTCATTTCCAGACCGTCGACCCAGCCCCTCCGAACCTCACCCATAGCCCGCCTCGCAGAGCGGGCTATGGGCGCTTGCGCGCGGTCTGCCAAGGCGCGAGAAGAATGACATTTTTGTCATTGAAATGTCATCCGAATGACGTTTCGGCTTGCCTAGAATCAGGCTCCCCCTTCAAAAATCGTCTTTCAGGACCATATCTCATGATTAACACAACTCTGCCCCGTCTTCTCCGTGGCGCGCTGATCCCGGCGCTGCTGGCCAGCCAGTTGATCGCTTCATCGGCCATGGCGCAGACGCCGCCGCAGGTAGGCATTCGCGGCAGCATCGTCTCGGTCGGCAAGGATCAGCTGGTGGTCAAGACCAACAAGGGGGCCGAGCAGAACGTGGCCCTCGACAAGGACACCCGCGTGGCCGCCATTTCGATTGCCGACATCAACGACATCAAGCCCGGCAGCTACATCGGCGCAGCCGGCATCCCGCAGCCGGACGGCTCCCAGAAGGCGCTGGAAGTGCACGTCTTCCCGCCCGCCATGGCCGGTACCGGCGACGGCCATCGTCCCTTCGACCTGGCGCCCAACAGCACCATGACCAATGGCACCGTGGGTGACGTGGTGGCCAGCCAGGGCCGCACCCTCACCCTGAAATACAAGGGCGGCGAGAAGAAGATCGTGGTGCCCGAGGATGTGCCCGTGGTCAGCATCGAAGCCGGTGATCGCTCGCTGCTGGCCGCTGGCGTCAAGGTGGTGGTGCGCGCCCGCAAGAACGCCGATGGCAGCCTGACCGCCAACAGCGTGAGCGCCGGCAAGAACGGCATCCCCCCGCCGATGTAAGCAGGTGCCGCGATGCCCCGTTCACCCGTTCTTCATCCGCTGGCCGTGCGCATTGCCCACTGGCTCAATGCCGTGGCCATCGCCTGCATGATCAGCAGTGGCTGGGGCATCTACAACGCCTCGCCCATCTTCGGCTTCAAGTTCGCTCCCTGGATGACACTGGGCGGCTGGCTGGGCGGCGCCATCGCCTGGCACTTCGCGGC
>NZ_DBIC01000060.1:0-27977 GCF_002296545.1 Herbaspirillum sp. UBA812
TGCTGTTGGCGAAGATCATCAGCTCGGCCACGATCTTGTCCAGCGGCGCGCCACGGCGGCGGCGCACGATGCTCACCACATCGTTCTCGACGTAGAAGTTGAAGTCGACGCGATTGTTCTGTTCCGGGCGCAGGCCGAAGCTCTCGCGCTTGGCCATGCGGCCCTGTTCCAGCAATTGCACCCACTGCCACAGGAGCGCGATCTCTTCCTTGTGCGGATACTCGCCGCGATTCTCGGCCAGCGCTTCCTCGGTGACCAGCTCGTCGAGGTCGTTGTGGCGCAGGTTGGCGGCGATCGGCACCAGCTCGGCGCGGGTCTCGGTGCCCAGCACTTCCCAGTTGGCCGCATCCAGCGTGGCATACAGCGACAGCGCAGGACGCGCAGCGCCGGCATCCAGCGTATAAGTGGCCACCAGGTCGTCGGGCAGCATGGTGATCTTTTCGCCCGGCATGTAGACGGTGGACATGCGCGCACGCGCAATCGCATCGATCGCATCGCCACGCTTGATGGCCAGGCCTGGTGCGGCGATGTGGATGCCCACGCGCAGCTTGCCGTCGGGCAGGCGCGTGACCGACAGAGCATCATCGATCTCGGTGGTGGTCACGTCATCGATGGAGAAAGCCTGGACATCGGCCAGCGGCAGGTCGGTAGCCGCCGGCGGGATATCGATGGCCGGGAAACCGGTGCCGCGCGGGAAGAATTCGTGGAGGAAACGCGCGTAATGCAGATCCTTGGGCGAGGCCACGCCACCGGCAGCCAGCATCAGGCGCTGCGGGGTGGTCTGCATTTCCTTGGCGGCGGCGTCCAGGGCCTTGAATTCGATGCCGTTCTTGTCCGGCTTGAAGAGCAGTTGAAGGGCGATGGGGCGGAAGGCTTCCGGCAGTTTGTGGGCCTTGAGTTCTTCCACATACACGGCCTGTGCGGCCAGTTGCTGCTTCTTCTTTTCCAGCCCGGCCAGGGCCGCCTGCAGCGAGGCTTGCGGTGCCGCCTTGTAGCGGCCACGGCCCTTCTTGTAGAAATAGATCGGTGCGCGATGCAGGCACAGCAGCAGGCCGGCCGCTTCCGGCGGCAGCGGGGCATGCCCGAAATACTCGGCGGCCAGGTCGGTGAAACCGAATTCTTCTTCGCCGGCCACTTCCCACAGGAAATCCAGGTCGACTTCATCAGCGATGGCCTGGGCCTGTTGCATCAGCTCCTGCGGCGCGGGGGCAGCGAATTGCAGCAGCGCATCGCGCGACTTGACCTTGGCGCGCTTGCCGGAGGCCATCTCGACCTGATAGGACTCGCCCTGCTGGGTCATGATGGAGCCGGCCTTGAAATCGCCGGATTCTTCGAACAATAAATTCATCTGCTTCTATCGCTTTTCAATCGGTACGTGGGCCGGCAGCGGACGCATCAGCGCCTCCAGTGCCGGCAGGAAAACATCGGTGACCATCAGCACGCCGCCGCGCCGGGTAAACAGGGAGCGGCGCGCCAGCAAACTGGTCGGCAATTCGGACTCGGGCAAGGCCTGCGCGATGCGGCGCATCAGCGGGTGGCCGGCGGACAGCCGAGCATACTGGATGGGGCTGCGCCCGACCAGCGGATCAAAGAACAAGTTGGCCCCCAGGGGCGTGCTGCCAAGCTTGCTGAAAAAGGGCCAGTCGGACTTGACCGAGCTGGTCGACAGCACCGTATGGCCAAACACCACCGGCTGCCCGTCGCCCAGCAGGATGACATCGCGCTCCACTACCCGGCTACGGGGCGATATGCACAAAGCTTCATGCTCATCGGCCAGGATGCGGCCCGGGCGCTGGCGCAGCAGGCGCACGCTGAAGCTTTCGGTCCGTTTCTTCAATTTCAGGGTCATGGACCCGGGGTCGGCCAGCCAGGCGCGGGTGCGCCGCATCAGGTCGCCATCGGCCGCCAGCAGCGCCGCCAATGCCTGCGGATGCGCCATCCAGCGCGCCTTGCGGACGGCATGGGGCATCAGCGCACCGCCTTGCCGGGCAGGTCCACGCCGCAGAAGGCCAGCACCTCGTCCAGATGGTCGGCAAACTCGGCCATGCCATGGTCGCTGCCCTCGATGACGGTCTGGCGCGCGCCGGGGTAATGGGCCACCATCTCGCGCCAGTCCAGCACTTCGTCACCGGTGGCCGCGAGCAGGAAATAGCGTTCTGGGCGCGTAATCGCCGGCACCGACAGGGCCAGCAGCTCGGCGATGTACTCGCGCTTGAATTCAAAGGGTTCGTCGGAGTGATACTGCGTGGTCACGCCGACATAGGATTCCAGGTCGCGCGGCGGCTTGACCGCCGGGTTGACCAGCACCGCCCGGCAGCCGGTGTGTTCGGCCAGCCAGGTGGCGTAGTAGCCGCCCAGCGACGAGCCGACCACGGTCAGCTGCGCCGGGTCCACCCCTGCCACCAGCGCACCGGCCAGGGCGATGGCCCCGGCCGGCGAGGCCGGCAGTTGCGGGCAGACGTACTGGTCCTGCAGGCCGAGGGCGGCCATGCGCTGTCCCATCACACGCGCCTTGAAGGACTGCGGCGAGGAACGAAAGCCGTGCAGGTACAGGATCATGCCAGCGCGTCCAGCAGCTTCTGGTGTACGCCGCCGAAGCCGCCATTGCTCATCACCAGCACATGGTCGCCCGGCTGCGCGGCGGCCTTGACGGCTTGTACCAACGCGTCGAGGTCGTGGAAGGCAGCGGCTTTCTGACCCAGCGGGGCCAGCGCCTCGGCCAGGTCCCAGCCCAATGCATCACGCCCGGACCGGGCGCCGAAACCGAAGACCAGGTCCGCTTCGGTGAGGCTGCCCGGCAGGGCTTGCTTCATCGTTCCCAGCTTCATGGTGTTGGAACGCGGCTCCAGCACCGCCAGGATGCGAGCCGCTCCGACCTTCTTGCGCAGGCCGGCAACGGTAGTGGCAATGGCGGTCGGGTGATGGGCGAAATCGTCATAGACGGCCACGCCATTGGCGCTGCCGCGCAGCTCCATGCGCCGCTTCACGCTCTGGAAAGCCCCCAATGCCTCGATGGCCTGGGCCGCCGGCACGCCTACGTGGCGGGCAGCGGCAATCGCGGCCAGGGCGTTCATGCGGTTATGTTCACCGGTCAGCGACCACTCCACCGTACCTTGCGACTGGCCTTCAAAGAAGACCTCGAAACGGCCATCCTCATGGGTCTGCAGCGACCAGCCGGGCTGGCCGGCGGCTACGCCAAAGTCTTCACGTTCGCTCCAGCAGCCACGCGCCAGCACGCGTTGCAATGCGGCTTCACGGCCATTGACGATGACCCGGCCGATCCCGGGCACGGTGCGCACCAGATGGTGGAATTGCGTCTCGATGGCGGCCAGATCGGGGAAGATGTCGGCGTGATCGTACTCAAGATTGTTCAGCACGGCGGTACGGCTGCGGTAGTGCACGAACTTGCTGCGCTTGTCGAAGAAGGCGGTGTCGTACTCGTCGGCCTCGATGACGAAGAAGGGCGACGGTCCCCCCTGGCCATCACTGCCCAGGCGCGCCGAGATGCCGAAGTTCATCGGCACCCCGCCGATCAGGAAGCCCGGCTGGTAGCCCGCGTGTTCCAGCACCCAGGCCAGCATGGCCGAGGTGGTGGTCTTGCCATGCGTGCCGGCCACCGACAGGACCCACTTGTCCTGCAGGATGTTCTCGCCCATCCATTGCGGGCCGGAGACATAGGGCAGGCCGCGGTTGAGGATCTCCTCCATCAGCGGGTTGCCGCGCGAGACCACGTTGCCGATGACGAACAGGTCCGGCTTGATCTCCACCTGCGACGGCTCGAAACCTTGGGTCAGGGTGATGCCCTGGGCTTCCAGCTGGGTGCTCATGGGGGGATAGACGTTGGCGTCGCAGCCGGTCACGGTATGGCCAGCCTCTTTGGCCAGCACGGCCAGGCCGCCCATGAAGGTGCCGCAGATGCCGAGGATGTGTATATGCATAGCGAATCTAGGGGTGTAATCCCGCGATTTTACCTGAGCCGGCGGCTGCACCTGCTAACGAGTATGATGTCGCCCATGTCTGAATTTGAATTCACCTCCCCCACCGAGCAGCTGCGCGCCGAAATCGCCGCCGCCGCCGCGCGCATGATCGCCGAAGATGGCGCCGACTACGGCAGCGCCAAACGCAAGGCGGCCAAACAGATCCTGGGCAACCAGAAGGTGCGCGGCGAGATCATGCCGGATAACGAGCAGATCGAAGAAGAAGTCCGCATCTACAACGAACTCTTCTTTGCCGATACCCAGCCGGCGCGCCTGTTGCACCTGCGCCAGGTGGCCCTGCAGCTGATGCAGGACCTGCAGCAGTTCAATCCTTATATTACCGGCGCGGTGTGGAATGGCACGGCAGGTGAACATTCGGACATCCACCTGCAGCTGTTCTCGCCCAGCGCCAAGGATGTCGAGATTTTCCTTCTGAACAAGAATGTGAATTTCGAGGTCGGGGAGACCAGCCACTTCCGCACCGGCCACGCGGTGGAAACCCTGAGCTTCCTGCTGCCCCAGCGCGGTGCCGACCCCGAACTGGCCCATCTGGCCCTGTATGACGAAGACGACCTGCGCGGCAGCCTGCGTGCCGCCCCTGGCAAACGCCCTGATCGCGGCGATGCGGCGGCGCTGGCGGCGCTCATCGATGCCCCCTCCGAGGACTGATTCATGACGAAGCTGAAAAATGTGATCTTGTTGGCCGTGGTTGCGGTCGTTTGCGTGGGCGTTGGCATCTATGCCAGCCATCGCGCCAACCCGCCCGCCTCGCCCGAGACCCAGGCGCTCAACAAGCTGCTGTCGCAATCGATGCCGGATGCCAGCGGCCAGACCCAATCGCTGGCGCAATACAAGGGCAAACCCCTGGTCGTGAACTTCTGGGCCACCTGGTGCGGCCCCTGCGTGGAAGAAATGCCCGAGCTGACGGCCTTGCAGCAGGAGATCGCGCCGGTGCAAATACTGGGAATTGGCGTCGATAGTCAGGAAAATATCGCCAAGTTTGCGCAAAAGTACCAAATCCGCTATCCTCTCTTCGTTGCCGGAACCGGCGCCACCGATTTGCTGCGGCAATTCGGCAATCAGGCGGGCGGTCTTCCGTTCACCGCTCTGGTGGGCAAGGACGGCAACGTCAAGAAGGTCTACCTGGGCCGCATCAAGTTCGATGAACTGCGCGCCGACCTGTCACAGCTCTGAATCGCAGAGTCACTTGCAGGGCCACCTCGGCGGCCCGCAAACGCAAATCCGTGAAAAGAAAGTTTTTCTTGCCAAATGATGGCATTTGACGGCAAAATGCGCGCATCGTCGTCAAACGGAGCTTAATCTCCATGGCAAAACAGCTTCTCCTGCTCAATGGTCCGAACCTCAATCTGCTCGGAACCCGGGAGCCGGAAGTCTACGGATCCACCACGCTGGCCGATATCGAACAGCGTGCACAAGAACAGGCCCGCGCCGCCGGCGCGACCCTGGCCACCTTTCAGAGCAACCACGAAGGTGCGCTGATCGACCGCATCCACCAGGCGCGCCTGGAGGGGGTCGATGGCATCATCATCAACCCGGGTGGATTGACCCATACCAGCGTGGCCCTGCGCGATGCGCTGGCCGGGGTGGCGATTCCCTTCGTGGAATTGCATATCTCCAATGTGCACCAGCGCGAGGAGTTCCGGCATTTTTCCTATCTGTCCGGCATCGCCCGGGCAGTCCTGTGCGGCTTCGGGGTCGATGGCTATCGTATGGCCGTTGATTTCTGGCTGCGTCAATCCTGAGGGCGGACACGCCGCTTCGAACGGATCGCTTCACGTACTGCAAGACCCAGACTGAACCCGCCGGGCGCCACAGAGCGCCGGCGTTTCGTTTAACACTACTCATCTACATTCCGAGGGATTCAAATGGATTTACGAAAACTCAAGACGCTGATCGACCTGGTTGCTGAATCGGCCATCGAAGAGCTGGAAGTCACCGAAGGCGAAAGCAAGGTCCGCATCGTCAAGTCGTCCCCGAATGCCCAGAACCAGGTCGTGATGGTGCCCCAACAGCAAGCCTACGCCCCCGCCCCCGTGGCCGCGGCCGCTCCGGTTGCTGCTGCTCCCGCTGCCGCACCGGCGGCGCCGGCCGTGCCGGAAGGCTACATCGTCAAGTCGCCCATGGTCGGTACCTTCTACCGCTCCTCGGCACCGGGCGCACCGGCCTTCGTCGAAGTGGGCAAGGAAGTCAAGGAAGGCGATACCCTGTGCATCATCGAAGCCATGAAGCTGCTCAACGAAATCGACGCCGACAAGGGTGGCGTGGTCAAGCAGATCCTGGTGGAAAACGGCCAGGCCGTCGAGTTCGGCCAACCGCTGTTCGTGCTGGGCTGATTCCCGCCGCAGCAGTCCCTGGCCTGGCAGCAACGGCCGCCGCGCGGCACATGCCGGCTGCCGCGGCCCGGCTCCGGAACCTATAACGCTTGAACCTGGCGACGCCTCATTCCTGTTATGTTTGAAAAAATCCTCATCGCCAACCGTGGCGAAATTGCCCTGCGTATCCAGCGCGCCTGCCGCGAACTGGGTATCAAGACCGTGGTCGTGCACTCCGAGGCCGACCGCGAGGCCAAGTACGTGAAGCTGGCCGATGAGTCGGTCTGCATTGGCCCGGCCCCGTCGGCCCTGTCCTACCTGAACATGCCGGCCATCATCAGCGCCGCTGAAGTGACGGACGCCCAGGCGATCCACCCCGGCTACGGCTTCCTCTCGGAAAATGCCGATTTCGCCGAGCGCGTGGAACAGTCCGGCTTCGTCTTCATCGGCCCGCGCGCGGAAAACATCCGCATGATGGGTGACAAGGTCTCGGCCAAGCAGGCCATGATCCGCGCCGGCGTGCCCTGCGTGCCGGGTTCGGAAGGCGCGTTGCCGGACAATCCCAAGGAAATCGTCCAGATCGCCCGCAAGATCGGCTATCCGGTCATCATCAAGGCGGCCGGCGGCGGTGGTGGCCGTGGCATGCGCGTGGTGCATACCGAAGCCGCGCTGATCAATGCCGTGACCATGACCAAGACCGAAGCCGGTGCCGCCTTCGGCAATCCGGAAGTCTATATGGAGAAGTATCTGGAAAATCCGCGCCACGTGGAAATCCAGATCCTGGCCGACGAGCACAAGCAAGCCGTCTGGCTGGGCGAGCGCGACTGCTCCATGCAGCGCCGCCACCAGAAGGTGATCGAGGAAGCGCCAGCACCGGGCATCCCGCGCAAGATCATCGAGAAGATCGGCGAACGCTGTGCCGAAGCCTGCCGCAAGATGAACTATCGTGGCGCCGGTACCTTCGAGTTCCTGTACGAAAATGAAGAGTTCTACTTCATCGAGATGAACACCCGCGTGCAGGTGGAACACCCGGTGACCGAAATGATTACCGGTGTGGACATCGTGCAGGAACAGATCCGCATCGCCGCCGGCGAAAAGCTGCGTTACCGCCAGCGCGACATCGAACTGAAGGGTCACGCCATCGAGTGCCGCATCAACGCCGAAGATCCGTTCAAGTTCATCCCCTCGCCGGGCCGTATCACGGCGTGGCACGTGCCGGGTGGTCCTGGCATCCGCGTTGATTCGCATGCCTACTCGGGTTATTTCGTGCCGCCCAACTATGATTCCATGGTCGGCAAAGTGATTGCCTACGGTGCGACCCGGGAACAGGCCATCCGCCGCATGCAGATCGCGCTGTCGGAGATGGTGGTGGAAGGCATTTCGACCAATATCCCGCTGCACCGCGAGCTGATGGTGGATGCGCGTTTCTTCGAAGGCGGAACCAATATCCATTATCTGGAACATAAGTTGTCGGAACGCCCGACGGCGCCGGAAGCGGACAAGTCCATCAAGAAGTAAATCGCAGTTCAGCAGCAACCGAAGCAATAGAAGCAACAACAGTAACGACAGCAAAGGCAGGCAAGCATGGCTTGGGTAGAAATCGTCATCGAAGTGGCGCGCGAACAGGCGGAGGCATTGTCCGACGCCCTGATGGACTCTGGCGCCCTCTCGGTGTCGGTGGAAGATGCCGATGAAGGGACGGACGCCGAGCGTCCGCTCTTCGGCGAACCCGGCATGGAGCCGGAAGAAGCCGCCTGGGACCGCAGCCGTGTGGTGGCGCTGGCCGGCAAGGATGCCGACCACGCCACCATCGTGATGGATGCGGCCAAGGCCATCGGCCTGGACTATGCCCTGCCCTTTGCCACGCGCAACGTGGAAGAGCAGGACTGGGTGCGCCTGACGCAATCCCAGTTCGAGCCCATCCATATCGGCCAGCGTATCTGGGTGGTACCCAGCTGGCACGAGGCACCGTCCGATCCGGACGCCCTGGTGCTGGAACTGGACCCGGGCCTGGCCTTCGGCACCGGCAGCCATCCGACCACCCGGCTGTGCATGGAATGGCTGGAAGCCAATGCCACCCAGGCACAGACCCTGCTGGACTACGGCTGCGGCTCGGGGATCCTGGCCCTGGTGGCCGCCAAGATCGGCGTGCCGCAGGTGATCGGGGTGGACATCGATCCGCAGGCGCTGGAGTCAGCCAAGCACAATACCGAACGCAACCACTGCAGCGCGACTTACTACCTGCCGGAACCCTTCGCTGCAGCCCACCCGGAAGGTGAGCGCTTCGACGTGGTGGTGGCCAACATCCTGGCCGGCCCCCTGCAGCTGATGGCCCCCATGCTGGCCGGCCGCGTGCGCGCCGGCGGTGCGCTGGTGCTCTCGGGCGTGCTGGATCGCCAGGCGCAGGAAGTCATCAACGCCTACGCGCCCTGGATCGCCCTGACCGTCTGGGCCGAACATGAAGGCTGGGTGGCCCTGGCAGGCCGCCTGCCGGAGTAATCCGTGGCGTTGGCGACCCAGTGTCCGCACTGCCTGACCATCTTCAGGGTCGCCAGCGACCAGCTCAAACTGCGCGGCGGACTGGTCCGCTGCGGCAATTGCCGCCAGGTCTTCAACGGTAACGAATACCTGGTCGAGGCCAGCGTGGCCGACGGCCACTACCAGCCGGCACCAGGCAGCAAAGCCCAGGCCGGGATGGCGACACCGGTGTTTGCGCCGGCACCTTCGTCCTCCTCCGTCCCGACGCCCCCGGCTAACAGCCCCTATGAACGAACTGGCGCGCCGCTGACCGCGCAACAGCCTCCCTTCGTTCCCCCTGCTCAAACGCCCGTCCCCGAGGTGAACGTTCCTGCGCCGCAGCCAATGTCGACAGCCGCGCCCGTCCAGGCTGCTGCGTCGGCTCCCTTGCCTGCCGCCATCCCGGTCATTGCCGAGCCCAAGGTGTTCCGCTCGCCGACCAGTCCGGGCTACCTTCCGGATCTTGGTGCGAGCTTCAAACCCGCTGTGCCTGTGGACAAGACAAGTCCCGAGGACGAAGCCAGCGGCCCGACGCTCCCGGAGGAGGACGGCCCCGACAGCGGTGCGCTGCTGCGCCGCTCCTCGGCCGAGTCCGACGAGATTGCCGCGCCGCCCGAGGTGGCCGCCGTCTTCCGTATCGACGATGAGCCGGTGTTGCATGATGTGGCCGATGCCAAGGACGGCGTCCCCGGCGATGGCGAAAAATCCGACGCACAAGAAGCGGAAGCGGAAGACGACGAGCCCGCCGACGAACCCGGCTTCGTCAAGCGTGCCGAGCGCCGCGCTCGCATCAGCCAGGCCATGAAGATGGTGATGATGGTGCTGGCCGGCGTGATGGTGCCGGTACTGCTGCTGCAATCGCTTTACTACTGGCGCAATCCGCTGGCCGCCTCCGTGCCGCAGCTGCGTCCCATGCTCAACGGCATGTGCGTGGCTTTCCATTGCACCGTGGGACTGCCCACCGAGATCGAGCGCCTCTCGCTGGAATCCAACGAACTGCAGGTGGTGCCACCCAACCAGAACGTGTATGCGCTCTCGCTGGTGATGCGCAATCGCGGCACCAGCGCCCAGGCCTGGCCGCATATTGAACTTACGCTCAACAATGACGACGAGAAGGCGGTGGTGCGGCGCGTCTTCCGCCCGCGCGATTACCTGGCCGACCCGGCGCAGGTCGACCGTGGCATCGGGCCCGAGAGCGAGCAGCAGATCAAGCTCAACTTCGAGCTCAAGGATGCGCTGGTCTCGGGTTATCGCATCTATCTCTTCTATCCCTGACCCGGACTCATCCCGGCTGATCGTCACCGATCATCACTGCCCGGCCTGAACTCGAAACGACTTGCGTCAGGTTCGGACTGCACGCCGCTTTTCTTCTACAATGCGGCATCATTCACTCACTTGTCCCGACCACGCCATGAGCTCCCTGATCTGCGGTTCCCTCGCTTACGACAACATCATGCAATACGAGGGCCGTTTCGCTGAAGCCCTGCTGGCTGACCAGTTGCACAAGGTCAACGTCTCCTTCCTGGTGCCCACCATGCGCCGCGAGTTCGGCGGCTGTGCCGGCAACATCGCCTACAACCTCAAGCTGCTGGGTGGCGAACCGATCGTGATGGCCACCGTCGGCCTGGACAGCGCACCCTACATGGAGCGTTTTGCCGCCCTGGACATCTCGACCCGATGCGTGCGCCAGATCGAATCCTCCTTCACCGCGCAGTGCTTCATCACCACCGACGCCGACAGCAACCAGATCACCGCCTTCCACCCGGGTGCCATGACCTGGTCGCACGAAAACAAGGTCGCTGACGCCGGTGCGGTCAAGTTCGCCATCGTCGCGCCCGATGGCCGTGACGGCATGCTGCAGCACGCGCAGCAGGCGGCTGAACTGAAGATCCCGCTGATCTTCGATCCGGGCCAGGGCATGCCGATGTTCGATGGCAATGACCTCAAGAACTTCATCGACCTGGCGACCTATGTCGCGGTCAATGACTACGAAGCCGAACTGCTGACGGCGCGCACCGGGCTGTCGCTGGCGCAGATTGCTGAGCGCGTCACGGCCCTGGTGGTCACGCGCGGCGAACTGGGTGCCGACATCTTCGTGGACGGCAAGCACCACGCCATCCCCTGCGTGAAGGCCGACAAGATCGCCGATCCGACCGGCTGCGGCGATGCCTTCCGCGCCGGCATGCTGTTCGGCCTGACCGAAGGCTATGACTGGGAAACCACCGGCCGCCTGGCCAGCCTGATGGGTTCCATCAAGATCGCTTCGCAAGGTCCGCAGAACCATGCGCCGTCCAAGGCGGAGATCGAAGAGCGCTTCCACAAGGCCTTCGGCTATCGCTTCGGCTGATGGGCTTCCCTGCCGGTGACGCGCAGCGGCTCATGCGCGATGCCGGCTCCCCGCATCATCAAGGAGATACGCCATGCTGAACCCTTCCTCGTTTTCCCTCACGGCCGATGCGGCCGCGCGCCTGCGCCGCTGGTGTGGTGCCTCGCTCCTGCTGGGGGCGGTGCTGTGTTCGCAGGGCGCACTGGCCGCTCTCAAGCCGGGCGACAAGGCCCCCGAGTTCTCCGCGCCGAGTTCGCTGGGCGGACAGGTGTCGACCTTCTCGCTGTCGGAAGCGCTGAAGAAAGGTCCGGTGGTGCTGTACTTCTATCCGGCCGCCTTCACCTCCGGCTGCACCATCGAAGCGCACCTGTTTGCGGAAGCCGTGGATCGCTACAAGGCGCTGGGGGCCACCGTCATCGGCGTGTCGGGCGACAACATCGAGACCCTCAACAAGTTCTCGGTCAGCGAATGTCGCAGCAAGTTCGCAGTGGCGGCCGATGTCGACAAGAAGATCATGAAGGCCTATGACGCGCAGTTCATGAAGGTCACCGGCTATGCCAGCCGCACCTCCTACGTCATCACGCCGGACCATGCGATCCTCTACGAGTACACCGACATGAATCCGGAAAAGCATGTGGAGAACACCATGCAGGCGCTGGAGCAGTGGTCGGCAAAGCAGAAGCGCTGATCGCGTTGTTGCCGCGTGCAGATGAAAAAAGAGCCGGATGTCCGGCTCTTTTCACGTGGAGGCAAACCCGGCGGTCTGGTCAGAATCCGCCGAAGAGCAGGCCACTGACCACGCGCACCGCGATCTGCAGCAGGATCAGCAGGACCAGCGGCGACAGGTCCACACCGCCCAGGGGCGGGATGATCTTGCGCAGCGGACGCAGCAGCGGATCGTTCAGGGCCCGCACGAAGGGGGCCAGCGGTGCGTGCGGATTGACCCAGCTGAAGACGGCCTCGATGATCAGCGTGGCCATGAAGCCGTAGCAGATCCATTCAAAGAAGCGCTCGAGTGCCACCAGGAAGATGAGCTTGAAGTCGAAACCGCTCTGAAAACCCAGGATGGCGATGATGGACAGCAGCACGATGAGGAAGGCCCCCAGCAGGCTGGCCCAGTCATGGCGGCCGCCCGGCATCCCCCGGCGCAGCGGCAGCCCCAGCCAGTCCGAGAGCTGGTAGACGAATTGCCCCACCGATTGCGGCGGACGTACGCGCACTACCTGCATCCAGAAGCGCAGCAGCAGGACACCGGCCAGAATGCTGGCGACGGCGTTGACGATCATCGTGAAAATACTATGCAGCACAGGGATCTCCATCAGTGAGAGGCAGGGCACATACTAGTGGGCAAGCGGTCGCTGCGCAATCGCTGACTGCTGCGTGCTGCCCGCGGCGAGGTGGTCGCGCAGGCAAGCGTTAGCGCCGCGTGCGAGCATACCTGAGCTTTCATATATTGTGCCATTGTGCCGGAATGCCAGAGCAGAGATGCAGCCCTTCATCATCGTCGGGGGCGGTGGCACCGGCGCGGGAAGCCCTTCCGGCAGGCATAAAAAAACCGCTGCATGGCGCAATGCCATACAGCGGCCTTCAGTCTGAGGGGATCAGACTAGACGCACGCCGATCTTACGGACGGCCAGCGCCGGTCGGGAACGGCCATGCAGCGGCCGGGTTCAGCACGGTCTTGGCGGCCGGTGCTGCTGCGGCGGCTGCCGGCTTGGCGGCTGCCTTCTTCGGAGCGGCGGCCTTCTTGGCGGCTGCCTTCGGTGCTGCAGCTGCCTTGGGCGCTGCGGCCTTCGGAGCGGCTACCTTCTTGGCGGCGGCCTTGGGAGCAGCTGCCTTCGGCGCTGCAACCTTCTTGGCTGCTGCGGCCTTGGGAGCGGCGGCCTTCGGAGCTGCTGCCTTCTTGGCGGCTGCCTTCGGAGCTGCAACCTTCTTGGCGGCTGCCTTCGGAGCTGCAACCTTCTTCGCTGCGGCTGCCTTCGGAGCTGCTGCCTTCTTGGCGGCGGCCTTCGGAGCTGCAACCTTCTTGGCTGCTGCCTTCGGAGCTGCAACCTTCTTCGCTGCGGCTGCCTTCGGAGCTGCTGCCTTCTTGGCGGCTGCCTTCGGAGCTGCGACCTTCTTCGCTGCTGCCTTCGGGGCTGCAACCTTCTTCGCTGCGGCTGCCTTCGGAGCTGCGGTCTTCTTGGCTGCTGCCTTCGGAGCTGCAACCTTCTTCGCTGCGGCTGCCTTCGGAGCTGCGGTCTTCTTGGCTGCTGCCTTCGGGGCTGCAACCTTCTTCGCTGCGGCTGCCTTCGGAGCTGCGGTCTTCTTTGCTGCTGCCTTCGGGGCTGCAACCTTCTTCGCTGCTGCCTTCGGAGCGGCTGCCTTCTTGGCAGCTGCCGGCTTGGCGGCGACCTTGGCCACGGTCTTCTTGGCGGCTGCGGCCTTGGGCGCTGCTACCTTCTTGGTGGTTTCCTTGGCGGCTGCCGCCTTCTTTGCCGCCGGCTTCTTCGCCGCGGTCTTCTTTGCTGCTGTTGCCATTTTGTTTCTCCTTCTTCACGTGAATGGAAAAAATCAAGCTTGATATAAGCAACCCGCACGCGACATCGCGATGACGCGGGCGAGCTATTCATCGGCACAAGCCGCCTGTGGCTTGCGCTAATGAATTCGGCACCAGCTGAACTGCTGCATCCCCTCACCTATGCAGCGCTTCAGCTATCTTGGCGACGCCCCTCCGGTAGTGCCCGCGCAATGGCGCAGGAAGATGCGACTACGGGAGCAGGCGCGACACCAAAAAAAACGCCAGCGTGTTCAAACGCTAGCGTCGGAATCGCGTTCCTGAAAAACCTTGGTGTTTTTCAAAGGAAAAGCCGCCTGACCCGACAAGATGGGGTTAAGCGGCGATAACAGAGAAGATTGATTCGGTCTCTGACTGTTCATTAATTTGGCGTAGGCCTTTTCCGTTTCAGCAGCCGGGCATCTTGCAAGCTACCCGGCTCCTGTTGTGCATCATGTCTCGATGAAGAGAACTTCAAGACTGCACATCATTCCCAACTCAGTGCGCCCCCGGTTTGGTATTCGATGACACGGGTCTCAAAGAAGTTGCGCTCCTTCTTCAAGTCGATCATCTCGCTCATCCACGGGAACGGATTTTCTTCTTGTGCGAACAGCGGGTCCAATCCGATTTGCTGTGCGCGGCGGTTTGCGATGAATCGCAGGTAGCCCTTGAACATGGTAGCGTTCAACCCGAGCACGCCTCGCGGCATTGTATCCTCTGCGTAACGATATTCCAACTCCACCGCGCGTAAAAACAACGATTTGATTTCGTCGCGGAACTCCGGAGTCCACAGGTGCGGGTTCTCCATCTTCACGGTGTTGATCAGGTCGATGCCGAAGTTGCAGTGCATCGATTCGTCACGCAGGATGTATTGATACTGCTCGGCCGCGCCCATCATCTTGTTCTGGCGACCCAGTGCCAGGATCTGCGTGAAGCCCACGTAGAAGAACAAACCTTCCATGATGCACGCGAAGACGATCAGCGACTTCAGCAGCTTCTGGTCATTCTCCATCGTGCCGGTCTTGAACTCGGGATCGGTCAGCGTATCGATGAAGGGAATCAGGAACTCGTCCTTGTCGCGGATCGATGCGACCTCGTGATACGCGTTGAAGATCTCGGCTTCATCCAGGCCCAGCGATTCGACGATGTACTGGTAGGCGTGGGTGTGGATCGCTTCTTCAAAAGCCTGGCGCAGCAGGTACTGGCGGCACTCCGGTGCGGTGATGTGGCGATAGGTGCCCAGCACGATGTTGTTGGCGGCCAGCGAGTCGGCGGTGACGAAGAAGCCCAGGTTGCGCTTGACCAGACGGCGCTCGTCTTCGGTCAGGCCGTTCGGGTTCTTCCACAGCTCGATGTCGCGCTGCATGTTGATCTCTTGCGGCATCCAGTGGTTGGCGCAGCCGGCCAGGTACTTGTCCCAGGCCCACTTGTACTTGAAGGGCACCAGCTGGTTGACGTCGGTGTGGCCGTTGATGATGCGCTTGTCGGCAGCATTGACGCGGCGGGTGGTGTCGACCTGCTCGCTGTTGCCGGCCATCAGTGCCGGGTTCAGCGCAGCGTTGGACTGGCCGAAGGCCGGTTGCAGTTGCGGCTGCAGGTTGGGGGTGCGCGGCGCCTGGGCCGGTTGCTTGACTTCATCATCCCAAGAAAGCATCTGTGGTTCCTCTTTACTTTATCGGTAGCTGCCGGCGAGGTCGCATGACCATGGCGCGGCGGGTGTCTATCAGGTGACAACGGCGCATCCGGTGAAGTTCACCGCGATGCGCCGGCTAGGGTGGGCAGGACTTGGGACAGTGGTGCTGCCGTCATCTCGGATGACCTTGGATCATCCTCATCAGCAGGCCGTCCCGGCCCTGCCCGGATTACTTACTGGCAGGCCTCGCACTCTTCGAAGCCCGCGTCGCCCGGACGCATGGTGCAGACCGGACCATCGGCTTCGATCGAAGCACCCGGGTTCGGCATCACGTAGGCAGCCGAAGCAGCGGCAGCCGAAGCGATCGGTGCGGCCGGCACGGCCGGTGCCGACGCCATGGCACCGGCGCCGCCGTCAACGGCCACGGCGTTCAGTGCACCCGCACGGGAAGTGGACTTCTCGGTGTGGGTCGCGCCGATGGTGCGCAGGTAGTAGGTGGTCTTGAGGCCACGCAGCCACGCCAGCTTGTAGGTCTCGTCCAGGCGCTTGCCGGAAGCACCGGCCATGTAGATGTTCAGCGACTGGGCCTGGTCGATCCACTTCTGGCGACGCGAGGCGGCTTCCACCAGCCAGGACGGATCCACTTCGAAGGCGGTGGCGTAGATGTCGCGCAGGTCTTGCGGGATGCGGTCGATCTTGGCCAGGCTGCCGTCGAAATACTTGAGGTCGGCGACCATGACTTCGTCCCACAGGCCACGGGCCTTCAGGTCGCGCACCAGGTACTCGTTGATCTCGGTGAATTCGCCCGACAGGTTCGACTTCACGTACAGGTTCTGGTAGGTCGGCTCGATGCAAGCAGACACGCCGATGATGTTGGAGATGGTCGCCGTCGGGGCGATGGCCACGCAGTTCGAGTTGCGCATGCCGTGTTCGGCGATGCGTGCACGCAGGGCGGCCCAGTCCAGGGTCTCGGTGCTGTCGGTTTCCAGGTAGCCGCCGCGCTCTTGCGCCAGCAGCTTCAGGGAATCCTGCGGCAGGATGCCGCGATCCCACAGCGAACCGCGGTAGGAAGCGTAACGGCCGCGCTCTTCGGCCAGTTCGGTCGAAGCCATGTAGGCGTAGTAGCAGACGGCTTCCATGGAGCGGTCGGCGAATTCGACGGCGTCCATCGAGGCGTACGGCACGCGCTTGATGTGCAGGCAGTCCTGGAAGCCCATGATGCCCATGCCCACCGGACGGTGGCGCAGGTTGGAATCACGTGCCTTCTTGACGGCGTAGTAGTTGATGTCGATGACGTTGTCCAGCATGCGCATGGCGGTGCGGATGGTCTTTTGCAGCTTGGCATGGTCCAGCTCGCCATTGACCAGGTGCGCCGGCAGGTTCACCGAACCCAGGTTGCAGACAGCGATTTCGCTCTCGTTGGTGTTCAAGGTGATCTCGGTGCACAGGTTGGAACTGTGCACCACGCCCACGTGTTGCTGCGGCGAACGGATGTTGCAAGGATCCTTGAAGGTGATCCACGGGTGGCCGGTTTCGAACAGCATCGACAGCATCTTGCGCCACAGGTCGTTGGCTTGCACCTTCTTGAAGAGCTTCAGCTCGCCACGAGCGGCCTTGGCTTCATAGGCGGTGTAGGCTTCTTCGAAGGCACGGCCGAACTTGTCGTGCAGGTCCGGGGTGTCGGAGGGCGAGAACAGGGTCCACTCGCCCTTTTCCATCACACGCTTCATGAACAGGTCGGGAATCCAGTTCGCGGTGTTCATGTCGTGGGTGCGGCGGCGATCGTCGCCGGTGTTCTTGCGCAGCTCGAGGAATTCCTCGATGTCCATGTGCCAGGTTTCCAGGTAGGCGCAGACTGCACCCTTGCGCTTGCCGCCCTGGTTGACCGCCACGGCGGTATCGTTGACCACCTTCAGGAAGGGGACCACGCCTTGCGACTTGCCGTTGGTGCCCTTGATGTGCGCACCCAGGGCACGCACCGGGGTCCAGTCATTGCCCAGGCCGCCGGCGAACTTGGCCAGCAGGGCGTTTTCCTTGATGGCTTCGTAGATGCCGTCGAGGTCGTCGGCCACCGTGGTCAGGTAGCAGGAAGACAGCTGCGAACGCTGGGTACCCGAGTTGAACAGGGTCGGGGTCGAGCTCATGAAGTCGAACGAGGACAGCAGGTCGTAGAACTCGATGGCGCGGGTTTCGCGGTCGATTTCGTTCAGTGCCAGGCCCATCGCCACACGCATGTAGAACGCCTGGGGCATCTCGATGCGGGTGCCGCTGATGTGCAGGAAATAACGGTCATACAGGGTCTGCAGACCGATGTAGCCGAACTGCAGGTCGCGCTCGGGCTTGATGGCGGCAGCCAGCTTGGCCAGGTCGAACTGGGCCAGCTTGGTGTCGAGCAGCTCGGCCTCGATACCCTTCTTCACGTATTGCGGGAAGTATTCCAGGTACTCGGCCGGGGCGTCCGCCTGGGCCACTTCCTTGCCGAAGACTTCCTTGCGGATGGTGTGCATCAGCAGGCGCGAGGTCACCTGGCTGTAAGCAGGGTCCTTTTCCATCAGCGCGCGGGCAGCCAGGATGGCGGACTTGTAGAGCTCTTCGACGGGCACGCCGTCGTACAGGTTCTTGACGGTTTCGGACAGGATGGCATCGGCATCGACGTGCGATTCCAGGCCGACGCAGGCAGCGGCGATCAGGGAACGGACTTCGTTGATGTCCAGCGGACGGCTCTGGCCGTCTTCGGTCACGTGCAGTTGCGGTGCGGCCACTTCGGTCTTGGTGGCGGCGCCTTGCTGGGCGCGCTCTTCCATGCGCTTGGCACGGTACAGCACGTAGGCACGGGCGACGTCATGCTCGCCCGAACGCATCAGGGCCAGCTCGACCTGATCCTGGATATCTTCAATATGGAAGGTGCCACCGGTGGGCTGGCGGCGCACCAGCGCCGACACCACGTTGGTGGTCAGTTGCTCGACCATCTCGCGCACGCGCGCCGAAGCGGCACCTTGGCCACCGTTGACGGCCAGGAAGGCCTTGGTCACGGCGATGGAAATCTTAGAGGGCTCGAAACCGACCACCGCGCCATTGCGGCGGATGATGCGGTATTCGCCCAGGCCAGCGGTCTGGGACACGATGGCCTGGCCTTCAGCGGAACCTTCCAGCTCGGCAGAGGTGCCGAACGGAGCGGGCGATTTGACGGAAATTTCTTGGGTTGAGCGCACTTAGCCTCCTGGGGTACATGGGGCAGATGGCCGGGGGTTGCCACCTGCGTTGCTAATAACTTCATCCGGGCCCCGAACGGCAAAGGACCCGCGAACGGCGGAAGCGTCCCACAATGACTGTCCCTTGCGTGGACATTCATGCTGACGCAAAACTGCTTGAAACTGATGTGTGGAACGGAATTAAAAGAAGGAGAACCGGGGGCGTTGTCGTACTTGGTTACTGCCTCGCGGGTCTTGCACCTTCTGAAGCACTGCCTGAAACGGGCCTGCCGTGGATGAAGGCCCGACACCAACAACAAGTTCAACTGAACACTACATCTAGTATCAAAACATCGAATGGGACTAATTCTAGTAGCGGGTCCGGGCAGATGCAACCGCTATTTAGAGAATTTTTGTGCTGCTCAAGCTTGACTTTTGTGAAGGCCAACGGGGAAGCGCAATTGCGCCGCGTTAACGATTTTCACCATTTTGTTGTGATAGCCGTCCCAGTCGAAGAAGGGTCCGGGGTCGGTCTTGCGCACCGGCGCGATGTGTTCGTGGCCAGCCACGGCGGTCAATCCGTAGCGCGTTACCAGGGCCTGGGAGAGCTGCACCAACGTCTCATATTGGGCTTCGGTGAAGGGTTCAAAGTCGGTCCCTTCCAGCTCGATGCCGATGGAAAAATCATTGCAGCGCTCGCGTCCCTCGAAGCTGGACACCCCCGCGTGCCAGGCGCGGCGATGGGCCGGGACGAACTGCACCACCTCGCCATCGCGGCGGATCAGGAAGTGGGCAGAGACGCACAGGGGACGCAGCTGGTCGAAATAGGGATGCGCGTCAAAGTCGAGCCGGTTGCAGAACAGGTCGGCGATATAAGGGCCGCCGAATTCACCGGGTGGCAGGCTGATGTTGTGGATCACCAGCAGTTCGGCGGCCACGCCTTCGGGACGTTCGTCGCAATTGGGCGAGGGTTCGCGGCGGGCGTGATCGCACCAGCCGTCGCCATCAATGATCCAGGCGCCGGGGTCAGAAAAGACAGCGTCCATGCTCAGAAGGAAGCCAGGCGGCGATGCTCTTCGCAGCAGTATTGCGCGCCGGAGGCGTGGACCACCGCCTCGGAGGCCGGGAAGTGGATGCCGCAATGCGCGCATTGCACCATGGTCTCGACATTGCTGTCGCCACGGCGGCGAAAGCGCGAGGGCTTGGGACGCGGCATGCCCGGCTCGGGCTCGGCGGCGGGGTTGCCGTCGGCGGGACGGTCGCTGCCGGCCAGCATGGATTTCTTGGCGCGCTGGAACCACACCACCACGGCCAGCAGGACCACCAGCCAAATCAGATATTTCATGTCAGAACCCGATGCAGCACGACTTCAAGAACGAACCGGCTGCCCACATAAGCCAATAAAAGGATGGCGAACCCGGCCAGCGTGAAGCTCAGCGCGGTCCGCCCCCGCCATCCCTGCCAGCGACGGCCGGCCAGGAGCAGGCCGAACAGCAGCCAGGACAGCATGGTGAAGACCGTCTTGTGGTCCCACTTGAATGGTGTCCCGAACAACTGCTCGGAGAAGACGACACCCGATAGCACCGTCAGCGTCAGCAAAGTGAAGCCGAAGGCGATCAGGCGGAACAGCAGCTTTTCCATGGTCAGCAGCGCCGGCAGGCGATCCAGCGCCAGCCCGAACCAGCCCGACTGGGCGGCCGGACCAGGCCGGGTATGCAGGCGCGACTCCTGCAGCACCATCAGCACCGCATGGAAGGCGGCGATGGTGAGCGTGCTGTAGGCCAGGATGGAGATGGCGATGTGCGCCAGGAACCAGTCGGACTTGCCGGCCAGCGCCACCATGTTGCCGGGAAAGGCGCTGGGCAGCACCACCGCCACCGCCGCCACCGGCAAGACCAGCACGCGCATGCTGTCGAGTGAGAAATTGCGATTTTCCAGCCAGTAGGCCGCCACCGAGATCCACAGCGTGGACGACAGCATGACCGCAAAGCCCACCCGCAGTGCGTCGGGAGCGAACATGTCCGACAGCAGCGCCCCGCCATGCAGCATCCAGCCGACCACGATGCCCGCCGAAATCGGCACGCGCCGCTCCGAAGGCATGAAGGCGCAGCCCAGATAGAGCAGCGCAGCCAGGATGAAAAAATAAGTTTGCATCACCCGAGTTTACACTATCTCGGCCCCCGGCCCGCTTGCGCCCGGTCAGCCGGCGCGCGAATCGGGCCCGCCAAATGCGACACGGCAGGGCTTGCCTGCCGTGTCGGACGCTTCACTATAGAGAGCTGCAGCCGCGTCAGTCGACCGCCGCCGCCTTCATCTCGGCATTGTGATGGCGCTGCTGCTCCTCCATCACCAGCTGGCCCAGTTCGCGTTTCAAGGCATTGAACTCGGGGTCCGCCGGATCGCGCAGGCGCGGCAGGTTCACCAGCATGTCGCGCTTGACCGTGCCGGGACGATAGGTCATGACCACGATGCGGTCGGCCAGGTAGATGGCCTCCTCGATGCTGTGGGTGACGAAGACGATGGTCTTCCTGAACTCGTCCCAGATGCGCAGCAGCTCATCCTGCAGGTTGCGGCGGGTCAGCGCATCGAGGGCGCCGAAAGGCTCGTCCATGAGCATGATGGGCGAATCCAGCGCCAGCACACGGGCGATGGCCACCCGCTGGCGCATGCCGCCCGAGAGATCCTTGGGGAAGCGGGTGCGGAAGTCGATCAGGCCCAGCTTGTCCAGCAATTGCGTGACGCGCTGGTGGATCTCGGCCTTGGGCGTTCCCTTGATCTCCAGCCCGAAGGCCACGTTCTGTTCCACCGTCATCCAGGGGAAGAGGGCGTATTCCTGGAACACCATGCCGCGATCCGGTCCCGGCTCGGTGACCACCTTGTCACCAGTGAGGATCTGGCCGGACGATGGCAGGGCAAAGCCGGCGATGGCATTCAGGAGCGTGGACTTGCCGCAGCCGGAAGGGCCCAGCAGGCAGACGAACTGGCCATCCGGGATATCGAAATGGATGTCCTTGAGGGCCACGACCTCGCGGTCATCGGTCTTGAAGACCTTGTGCACATTCTGTATACGAATGCGCGGAGAAGCATTTGTCTGGTTCATCTCAGTTCTCCAGCCCGCGATGCCAGCGCAGCATGTAATTGTTGAGGCGGCTCATGCCCAGGTCAATCGCCAAGCCCAGGAGGCCGATGGTGATCATGCCGGCGATGATCTTGTCCGACCAGAAATATTCACGTGCCTCCATGATGCGGAAACCCAGGCCGTTGCTCACCGCAATCATCTCGGCCACGATCACCACGATGAAGGCAGTCCCGATGCCGATGCGCACCCCCGAGAGGATGTAGGGCACCGCCGCCGGCAGCATCACCCGCAGGAACAGCGTGGACTGGCTCGCCCCCAGATTGCGGGCCGCGCGCAGGTAGATGCTGTCGACCTGGCGCACCCCGGCGATGGTATTCATCAGCACCGGGAAGAACGCCCCCAGCGAGATCAGGAACAGCGCCGGCGGATTGCCCAGCCCGAACCAGAGGATGGCCAGCGGGATGTAGGCAATCGGCGGAATCGGACGGATCACCTGCACCGTCAGGTTCATGAGCCCATAGATGCGCTGGCTGGAGCCCATCAGCAAGCCCAGCGGCAGGGCCAGTCCGGCACCAATCAGGAAGCCTGCCACCACCCGGTACAGGCTGCCGATGGCATCCATGATCAGTTCGCCCGAGAAGGCCCAGGCCAGCCAACTGCCGGCCTCGGGCTCATAGGGCTTGAGCGGGGTGGCGTATTCCACCCATTTCTTCAGGACCGCCCAGGGCGAAGGCAGGATCTGCGGATTGATCCAGCCAGCCCGGGACGCGCCCTCCCACAGCGCGATCACGACGATCGGCACCAGCAGCCCCTGCAGGAAGCTGCCCTTGTTGTTCTTTGCCATCGAGATTCCCCCGTCTTACTTCAGGTTCATGCTCTTCTTGGCCTGCTCCAGCAGATCGGTCTTCACCCAATCCTTGGCCACCGGCGGCTTGGCCATCTTGCCGGTACCGTACTTGGCCATGGTGTCGGTGGTGACCTGGATGTGCTCGGCCGTGATGTCGTAGGCGTAGGGCGAGTTGCCGATGGCGTCGTAAAAGTCTTCCTTGCTGATCTGGTTCTTGAAGATCACTTCACGCACGTACTTTTCGGCCACTTCCGGCTTGTCGATGAAGGTCTTGGTCGCCTCCAGGAAGCAGCGCATGAACTTCTCGGCCAGCGGACGCTTCTCGGTGTAGAACTTCTCGGTCATCACCATGGTGCGATAGGGCTCGCCGATCGGGGTGTCATACGGCTTCATCACTTCCACGCCGAAGCCCTTGTTGATGGCCTGCGAGGATTGTGGCTCGCTCTGCATCATGGCGTCGATGTTCTTGCCCAGCAGGGCCTGGTTCAGGTCGGCGAAGGCCAGATAGACGATGGTGACATCCTTGGCGGAAAGGCCGTTCTGTCCCAGTTCGGCATCCAGCAGCACTTCATGGATGCCACCCCGGGTGACGCCCACCTTCTTGCCCTTCAGGTCCTTGACCGACTTGATGCCGGAGTCCTTGCCCGCCACCAGGCGCGCGCCTCCCTTGGCGAAACCGGCCACCACATAGATCGGTGCGCCGTTGGCCCGGCCCGAAATGGCAGCCTCGGAGGCGGTCGTGCCCACATCGAGCTCACCGGCCAGGATGCCCTGCATCACGTCCGGGCCCTTGGCAAAGACCTTTTCATCGACCTTGATGCCACACTTGGGGGCGATCTCCTTGATGTAGGACACCGCACCATAGTGGGCGAACTTCAGGTTGCCCAGGCGGATGACGTCGTCGGCCGCGTGGCTGCTGGCCGAAAATCCGGCGCAGGCCAGCAGGGCCAGCGCGATCCATTGTTTTTGTTTTGGTTTTTGCTGTTGCATTTCCACTCTCCTCTTGTGTGTATCGTTGTTGATACGGCGCGCCGGCGGCAGTCGTGCAGGCCGGCAGTCTCGATGGCGTTGGCCCGTGCTGCGTGGCAGGGGCCTTGATTATTCTGTGCGCTTGGAAATTCAGCGCCCATGTATACACAAAGAGCGCAAGCCGTACAAGCTGTTAATTTTACGTAGCGCCCCCATCTGGGCCGCACGCGCCGGCAGGGGCGCAGCGGGGCTGATCGGTTAGAATGCAGGATTGCCCGCCGCCCCGCCTGCGCACTCCCGGTGCGTCGTAGTCCCGGCCAGCGGCCCTGCGGCCTTTCCGCCCCCATTCATTTGCAGATATCACCATGCTAGACAACCTGACCCAACGCCTCGCCAAAGTCGTCAAAACCATGCGCGGCGAGGCGCGACTGACCGAATCCAATACCGCCGAGATGCTGCGCGAAGTGCGCCTGGCCCTGCTGGAGGCCGACGTGGCGCTGCCCGCCGTGCGCGAGTTCATCGCCAAGGTGAAGGAAAAAGCCATGGGCGAAGAGGTCATCGGCTCGCTCACCCCTGGCCAGGCGCTGGTCGGCGTGGTCCAGCGCGAGCTGGCCAGCCTGATGGGCGCCGACCTCGGTGCCGAAGCCTCGCAACTGAACTTTGCCACCCAGCCGCCGGCGATCATCCTCATGGCCGGCCTGCAGGGTGCCGGTAAAACCACCACCGTCGGCAAGCTCGCCAAGTACCTGCGCGAGAACAAGAAGAAAAAGGTCCTGACCGTCTCCGCCGACGTCTACCGCCCGGCCGCCATCGGCCAGCTGCAGACCGTGACTGGCCAGGCCGGTGCCGACTTCTTCCCCAGCCAGCCGACCGACAAGCCGGTCGACATCGCCCTGGCCGCGCTGGACTACGCCAAGAAGCACCACCACGAAGTGCTGATCGTCGACACCGCCGGCCGCCTGGGCATCGACCAGGCCATGATGGATGAAATCCGTGCCGTGCACGCCGCCATCAAGCCCATCGAAACTCTGTTCGTGGTCGACGCCATGCTCGGCCAGGACGCCATCAACACCGCCAAGGCCTTCAACGACGCCCTGCCGCTGACCGGCGTGGTGCTCACCAAGCTGGACGGCGACTCGCGCGGCGGCGCTGCCCTGTCGGTGCGCCATATCACCGGCAAGCCCATCAAGTTCGCCGGTGTGGCCGAAAAGCTCGACGGCCTGGAAGCCTTCGATCCCTCGCGCATGGCCAACCGCATCCTGGGCATGGGCGACATCCTGGCGCTGGTGGAAGAGGCACGCAAGGGCGTGGACATGGAAGCCGCGCAGGACCTGGCGCACAAGATCAAGGGCGGCGGCAAGTTCGACCTCAATGACTTCAAGGCGCAACTGTCGCAGATGAAGAAGATGGGCGGCCTCACCAGCCTGCTCGACAAGCTGCCGGCCCAGATGCAGGCCGCCGCCGGCAACGCCAACATGGACCAGGCCGAGAAACAGGTGCGCCGCATGGAAGGCATCATCAACTCCATGACCCCGCAGGAACGCGCCAAGCCGGAACTGATCAAGGCCACCCGCAAGCGCCGCATCGCCGCCGGTGCCGGCGTGCAGGTGCAGGAAGTCAACCGCATGCTGTCGCAGTTCGAGCAGATGCAATCGATGATGAAGAAGCTCAAGGGCGGCGGCATGATGAAGATGATGCGTGGCATGAAGGGCATGCTGCCGGGCGGCATGCGCTGACCGTTCTGGCTGCAAAGCCTTGCTGGACAAGGCTTTGCAGCCCTTCTGCACGACCTCCGGCGGTCTCTTCTGGCGTCGGAAAAACTCCCCTCCTCCGCGTTTCCCCTCCGTTTTCCAGACCCGCTCCCATCTCTCCGGATGCGTTTTCTGCCCGCTTCATGCGCACGAAAACATGCCCTTCTTTCATCGCTTTTGCTTCACCTCCGATATCGCCAAAGCAGCCCTTTTCCGGACTTCCACGATCCGCCGCGATCCCTTTACCGGCGCGGCTTGACGGCGGATCGGGGCGGCTCGTTGTTTCCTGGCGCTTTCACGGGAAAATCCACTAAAAAATACTTGCGTGGCCGTGCAAAGAGCACCACTATTAGCGGTGCGTAAATGACGCATTCATCTCATTCTTGTGAGGAGTCTTTCCGATGGCCACAGCAAAAAAAGCAGCAGCCGCAGTAAAGAAGCCAGCAGCAAAACCCGCAGCCAAACCCGCAGCCAAGGCAGCCGCCAAACCGGCCGCCAAAGCCGCCGCTCCCAAGGCCACAGCCAAGCCTGCAGCCAAGGCAGCGCCGAAAGCCGCACCGAAGGCCGCTCCCAAGGCAGCCGCTCCCAAGAAAGCCGCAGCAAAACCCGCCGCCAAGCCCGCAGCAAAACGTACTCCCAATGCCGCCTTCATGAAGCCGCTGACGCCGTCGGCAGCCCTGGGCGAGGTGGTCGGCGCCAAGCCGCTGCCACGCACTGAAGTGACCAAGAAAGTCTGGGAATACATCAAGAAGCACAAGCTGCAGAACGCCGAAAACAAGCGCAACATCGATGCCGATGACAAGCTCAAGGCAATCTTCGGTGGCAAGAAGCAAGTCACGATGTTTGAAATGACCAAGCTGATCTCGGCTCACCTGAGCTGATCGACGCCCGCGGTTTGCAAGCGACTTGCAAACAAAAACGCCCGCAGATGTCATGCGGGCGTTTTTGTTTCCGGATGTTTCAGCAGCCGTGGCCTTGTGCGCGGTTTTCCTCTTGTCTGACGCCGCATGCAGCACTTCTCTGATGGCGAGCAGGCCTGTCACCGCCTACCATGGCGGTTATGCAGGGTGTGGCACTGGCCGCAAAGGCCGGTTTCAGCTTTCCAGCTCACATCGCCTCCGGCAGAACTGAATAAAAGAACCGAAAACCGGAAACCGGGTCTATCCCTGTGCCATCCACTGATGAGCCTGGACGCTCATGACCAAGAGAAAGGAAATGACCATGCCAAACCAAACCGCCACCCTGCGTCACCAACTGCTGCGTTCGGCCAGCGCCCTCGTGATCGGCCTGGCCGCCCTGGGCGGTGCCTCGCACGTGTTCGCTGCGGGCAAGGCCGGCAATTCGGAATACCAGCAGCAGATCGCCGCCTGCAAGAGCGGCGCCTCCACCGAAGACCGCGCTACCTGCCTGCGTGAAGCCGGTGCTGCCCAGCAAGCCGCTGCGCGCGGCACGCTGACCGATCCGGGCGCAGCGCAACTGAAGGAAAACGCCCTGCGCCGCTGTGAGGGCTTGCCGCAATCGGATCGCATCGATTGCGAGAAGCGCGTCAACGGCCAGGGCAACAGCGATGGCAGCGTCGCCTCGGGCGGCATCCTGCGCGAGACCGTGACCATCGTCCCGGCCAAGTAATTTCGCTCTCCCCAAAAACGAAGGCGGACGCCATGGCGTCCGCCTTTGTCATTGCAGCCTGTGGAAAGATCAGGCGGCCAGCTTGCCCTGGATGAAGGCCAGCGCCTCGGCCAGCGGTACTTGGGTGGCTTCTGCATCGCGGCGACCCTGGTATTCGATGTTGCCATCCTTGAGGCCACGGTCACCGACCACGATGCGATGCGGCACGCCGATCAGTTCCCAGTCGGCGAACATCGCGCCCGGACGCTCGCCACGATCATCCAGTACCACATCCACACCCACCTCGGTCAGTTGCGCGTACAGCTTGTCGATTTCGGTCTTGACGGCTTCGCTGCGGTCATAGCCCATGGGGCAGAGCACCACTTCGAAGGGCGCAATCGAGGTCGGCCAGATGATGCCGCGGTCGTCGAAATTCTGTTCGATGGCCGCGCCCAGGATACGGGTGACGCCGATGCCGTAGCAGCCCATCACCAGCGGTTGCGGCTTGCCGGACTCATCCAGGTAAGTCGCCTTCATCGCTTCGGAATAGGTGGTGCCCAGCTGGAAAACATGGCCCACTTCAATGCCGCGCTGGATCGCCAGCACGCCCTTGCCGTCCGGCGAGGCATCGCCTTCAACGACGTTGCGGATATCGGCCACCAGCGGCTCGGGCAGGTCGCGGCCCCAGTTGGCACCGGTGTAGTGGAAATCGGCTTCGTTGGCGCCGCAGACGAAATCGGCCATGTTGGCGACCGTGCGGTCGGCCACCACCTTGACCGGCTTCTTGGTGCCGATCGGGCCCAGGTAGCCCGGGGGCGTGCCGAACCATTCAACGATCTCGGCTTCGTTGGCGAAGCGGTAGGTGGACAGGCCCGGAATCTTGCTGGCCTTCACTTCGTTGAGTTCATGGTCGCCGCGCAGCAGCAGCAGCCAGATTTCCTTCTTGGCCGGATCTTCGTTGTCCACTGCCAGCACGATGGATTTGACGGTGCGTGCCAGCGGCAGGCCCAGCAGTTCGGCCACGGCTTCGCACTTGGACTTGCCCGGCGTGGCGGTCTTTTCCAGCGCCTGGGTGGCGGCACCACGGTTGCTGTCCACGGGCAGCGCTTCGGCCGCTTCCATGTTGGCGGCGTAATCGGAGGTCGGGCAATAGACCAGTGCGTCCTCACCGGTGGCGGCGATCACGTGGAACTCGTGCGAACCCGAACCC
>NZ_DBIC01000358.1:0-19153 GCF_002296545.1 Herbaspirillum sp. UBA812
GTTCTGGATGTTGACGTAGGTATCCCCCGCCGCATAGCCGCCGCTGCCGGTGCCATGGAACAAGTCCACCACGACCGCCGTGCTGCCCGAGCGCGCGTAATTGACCGTGTTGTTGCCGGCCCCGCCATCAAAGGCGTTGGCCACGCTGCTGGCATAGAAGGTATCGTTGCCCGAGCCGCCGGTGAGGTTGGCGATGTTGGTGAAGGTATCGCCCACCGCATAGGTACCGGTCGCCGCCAGCGTATTGGTGAGGTCCACCGTCACACCGCCGGTATCGTACTCGTAGCTGACCGTATCGACCCCGCCGCTGCCGCCATCGAACTTGTTGGCCTGAGTGCTGGCCTTGAACAGATCGCTGGAGGCGCTGCCGATGACGTTGTCGATATTGACCAGGATATCGCCCTGGGCGTCGCCGCCGGTGCCGGTACCGTTCTTGAGGTCGATGGTCACCGCCGCTCCCGAACCGGCATAGGAGGCATAAGTGAAGGCGCGATTGGCCAGCACCGCCGTAATGGTGTCGGCCCCGCCGCCGCCTTCCAGCACGGACTGCGTCCCCACCGTGGCAAAGCCGGTCAGCGTGTCGTTTTGGGCACTGCCGACCACGTTCTCGATGGCGGTGTAAGTGTCGCCCTGCGCATAGTTGCCGCTGCCCACGCCGGTGGACAGGTTCACCGTCACGCCGGTGCTGTCGCTGCTGGTGGAGAGCGAATAGTTGACCGTATCGGAACCACCCGCGCCGCCGTTGAACTTGTTGGCATTGGCGCTGGCGAAGAAGGTGTCGTTGAGACTGCTGCCGATGACGTTGTCGATGTTGAACAGCGTATCGCCCAGGGCATCGCCACCGGTGCCGGTGCCGGCCTGCAGGTTGATGCTCACACCCGCTGACGAACCCGCATACGAGGCGTAGGTGTCGGCACGGTTGGCCACCACCGCAGTGAGGCTGTCGGCCCCCTGGCCGCCGGTCAGCACCGAAGCGACGCCGGCCGTCGCGTAGCCGGTCAGGGTATCGGCCCAGGCGCTGCCGATCACGTTCTGGATGTTGGCATAGGTATCGCCCTGGGCGTAGTTGCCGCTGCCGACACCGGTCGAAAGATTCACCGTCACGCCGGTGGAGCTGTTGCTGCTCGGCGTACCCGCATAGCTGACCGTATTGGAACCGGCGCCGCCGTCCAGGAAGTTCACTGCCTGGCTGGCCACGATGGTGTCGTTGCCGCTGCCGCCGGTGGCATCCTGGATGTTGGCGTAGGTATCGCCATTGGCCAGGCTGCCCGTGCCGCCGCTGCCGGTACCGGTGAGCAGGTTGATGGTTTCATCAGCGGTCGAGTTGACGTAGCTCACGCGGTTGTGCAGCGAGCCGGTGCCGCCATCGAGCGCGTTGGCCGCCGCGCTGGCGATGAAGACATCATCGGCGGTACCGCCGGTGGCGTCCTGGATGTTGGTGTAGGTATCGCCGTTGGAGAGGCTGTTGGTACCGCCGGTGCCGGTGCCGTTGAACAGGTTGATGGTCTCCGAGACGGTCGAGGTGCTGTAGTTGACGCGGTTGTGGGTGCCGCCACCGCCATCGAATTTGTTGGCCGCGCTGTTGCCGTAGAAGGTGTCGTTGCCGCCACCACCGGTGACATCCTGGATGTTGATGTAGGTATCGCCATTGGCCAGGCTGCCCGTGCCGCCACTGCCGGTGCCGGTGACCAGGTTTACGGTTTCGTCGGCGCTGGAATTGGCATAGCTGACCAGGTTGTGCGAGGTCGACGTACTGGTACCGCCGTCGAAGAAGTTGGCCGCGCTGTTGGCGATGAAGACGTCATCGGCCGAGCCGCCCGTGACATCCTGGATGTTGGCATAGGTATCGCCATTGGCCAGGCTATTTGCGCCACCGCTGCCGGTGCCGTTGAACAGGTTGACCGTTTCAGCCACGGTGGAGCTGCTGTAGTTGACACGGTTGTGGCTGCCGCCACCGCCATCGAAGAAGTTGGCGGCCGTCGTACCGTAGAAGGTGTCATTGCCGCTGCCACCGGTCACGTCCTGGATGTTGGTATAGGTATCGCCATTGGCCAGGCTGTTGGTGCCGCCGCTGCCGGTGCCTGCGATCAGGTTGACGGTTTCATCGGCCGTGGAGTTGGAATAATTGACCCGGTTGTGCGTGCCGCCACCGCCATCAAAATTGTTGGATGCGCTGTTGCCGTAGAAGGTGTCGTTGCCGCTGCCACCGGTCGCATCCTGGATGTTGGTGTAGGTGTCGCCGGCGGCAAGCGTGCCGCTGCCCAGTCCCGTGAAGAGGTTGATGGTTTCGTCAGCTGCGGAGTTGACATAGCTGACGCGGTTGTGCGAACTGGCCGTGCTGGTGCCGCCATCGAAATAGTTGGCCGCCGCGCTGGCCACGAAGAGATCGTCAGCCGAACCGCCGGTGGCGTCCTGGATGTTGGTGTAGGTGTCGCCATTGGCCAGGCTGCCGGTGCTGCCCGTGCCATTGCCGGTGAACAGGTTGATCGTCTCCGAGACGGTGGAGGTGCTGTAGCTGACCCGGTTGTGGCTGCCGCCGCCGCCATCGAAATTGTTGGCGGCGGTGTTGCCGTAGAAGGTGTCGTTGCCACCGCCGCCGGTGACGTCCTGAATGTTGACGTAGGTGTCGCCATTGGCCAGGCTGCCGGTGCCGCCACTGCCCAGTCCGGTCACCAGGTTGACGGTTTCGTCAACGGTGGAATTGGTATAGCTCCCCCGGTTGTGCAACGAGCCGGTGCCGCCATCGAAATTGTTGGCCGCCGCGCTGGCCGTGAAAACGTCATCGGCGGTACCGCCGGTCACGTCCTGGATGTTGGTGTAGGTATCACCATTGGCCAGGCTGCCGGTGCTGCCCGTGCCGGTCCCGGTGAACAGGTTCACCGATTCGGAGACGGTGGAACCGCTGTAGTTGACCCGGTTGTGGCTGCCGCCACCGCCATCGAAACGGTTTGCCACGGCATTGCCGTAGAACGTGTCGTTGCCGCTGCCGCCGGTAGCGTCCTGGATGTTGGTGTAGGTATCGCCTGCGGCCAGGCTGCCGGTACCGCCACTCCCCTGGCCGGTGATCAGGTTGACCGTTTCATCGACACTGGAATTGGCATAGCTGACGCGGTTGTGCGTGCCACCGCTGCCATCGAAATTGTTGGCCGCGGCATTGGCGATGAAGGTGTCATCGGCGCTGCCGCCGGTCACGTCCTGGATATTGACGTAGGTGTCGCCATTGGCCAGGCTGCCCGTACCGCCCGTGCCCACGCCATTGAACAGGTCCACGGTCTCGGCCACGCTCGAGTTGACGTAGCTCACGCGATTGTGCGAACTGGACGTGCTGCTGCCGCCATCGATGAAGTTGGCAGCCACGTTGGCGATGATGAGGTCATCGCCCGAACCGCCGGTCACATCCTGGATGTTGGTGTAGGTATCACCCGCCGCATAGGTGCCGCTGCCGCTGCTGGTGAAGAGGTTGATGGTCTCGCTGGCGGTCGAGTGCGCATAGCTGACGCGGTTGTGCAGCGAGCCCGTGCCGCCGTCGAAATTGTTGGCCGCGAGACTGGCGACGAAGGTGTCGTCGTAGATGCTGCCGGTGAGGTCCTGCACATTGACCAGCTTGTCGCCGGCCGCATAGCCACCGAAGGTGCCGCTGCCGTTGCTGAAGCTCAGGTCCACCGTGACCGCGGCATCCGAGCTGGCATAGCTGACGCGGTTGTGCGAGCTGGCCGTACTGGAGCCGCCATCGATGCTGTTGGCTTCGCTGCTGGCGATGATCACATCGTCCAGCGCAGAGCCGATCACGTTCTGGATGCCGGTATAGGTATCGCCTGCGGCAAAGCCGCCACTGCCACTGCCGGTCACCAGGTTGACGGTGACGGCTGCCGTCGAGAAGGCGTAGCTGACCGTATTGGAACCGAGCCCGCCGGCAAAGACGTTGGTGTTGCTGTCGGCGATGAAGGTGTCATCGTAGGCCGAGCCGATCACGTTCTGGATGCCGCTGTAGGTATCTCCCCCCGCAAAGCCGTTGCTGCCGGTGCCATGGAACAGGTCCACGGTGACGCCGTTGCCGTCACTGGCCTTGGCGTAGCTGACCGTATTGGTGCCGCCCCCGCCGACGAAGTCGTTGGCCGCCAGGCTGGCGATGAAGGTGTCGTTGCCGGAGCTGCCGGTGACGTTCTGGATGTTGACGTAGGTATCGTTGTCGGCATAGCCGCCGCTACCGCTGCCCAATACCAGGTCCACCGTAACCCCGGCGTTCGATGCGGCATAGCTGACCCGGTTCGAGCCGGCCCCGCCGTCGAAGTTGTTGGCTGCTGCACTGGCCACGAAGGTGTCATTGCCGACACCGCCCGTGAGGTCCTGGATGTTGGAGAGCTTGTCACCCTGCGCATAGCCGCCGGATGTGCCGGTGTCATCGGTGAAGTTCAGGTCCACCGTCACTGCGGTGGTAGAGGCGGCATAGCTGACGCGGTTGTGGTTGGAGCCCGCGCCATCAAAGGTATTGGCGTCGGCGCTGGCCACGAAGGTGTCGTCGTAGGCGCTGCCGATCAGGTTCTGGATATGCGCCAGCACGTCGCCCTGGGCATAGCCGCCGGAGGTGCCGGTGCCGTCGGTGTGGGTCAGGTCGACCGTCACTGCGGCATTGGAGTTGGCATAACTGACCGTATCCGAACCGCCCAGTCCGCCGTTGAAATTGTTGGCGGCGGCACTGGCGATGAAGGTATCGGAGTAGGAGCTGCCGACGATGTTCTGGATGTTGGTGTAGGTATTGTTCTGCGCGTAGCCGCCGCTGCCGCTCATGGTGATCATGTTCACCGTGACCGCGCCGGTGGAGGCACCGTAGTTCACCGTATCGGAGCCACCGCTGCCGCCATCGAAGTGTACGCTGTCCACGCCGGCGATGAAGACGTCATCGAAGGCCGAGCCGACCGCATTCTGGATGTGGTTGTAAGTGTCGCCTTCGGCATAGCCGCCCGTGCCGCGTCCGGACACGAAGTTGATCGACACGCCGGCCGTCGAGCCGGCATAGCTGACGGTATCGCTGCCGCCGCTGCCGCCGTCGAAGCTGTTGGCGTCGGCGCTGCCGACGAAGGTATCGTTGAAGGCGGTGCCGATCACGTTCTGGATGCGGACGTAGGTATCCCCCGCCGCCGCTCCGCCGCTGCCCACGCCGCTTTGCAGGTTGACGTTCACGCCGGCATTGGAGCTGGCGTAGGACACCGTATTGGAGCCCGATCCGCCATCAAAACGATTGGCCTCGCCACTGGCGACGAAGATGTCGTTGTAGTCGCTGCCGATGACGTTCTGGATATGTGTATAGGTATCGCCCTGCGCGTATCCGCCCGTACCGGTGCCAGTGACCAGGTTGACTGTCACGGCACTGTTCGAGGAAGCGTACGACACTGTATCGGACCCGCCGCTGCCACCGTCCAGTCGATTGACCGCCGCGTTGGCGACGAAGGTATCGCTGAAGGCACTGCCGCGCAGGTTCTGGATGTTGCTCAGCTGGTCGCCCTGGGCATCGCCGCCGGTGCCGGTGCCGGTCACCAGGTTGACCGTCACGCCAGCCGATGAACCGGCATAGCTGGCCGTGTTGACGTTGGTGCCGGTGCTGTTGACGCCGCCCACGATCTGGTCGGCACCCGCGCCGCCCTCGAAGAAGGTATTGCCGGTGCCGCCGATGAGGACGTCGTTGCCGGTGCCGCCATAGATCACGTCATTGGCGTTGCTGCCATAGACGGTCACGCCGCCATTGCCGGCATGGATCTCGTGCGGCAGGCCCTGGGCCGGCAGGACCAGTACCGGGTCGCCGGTGGCCGGATCAAGATAGCTCAGGTCGCCATAGCCGGTGGCATCCTTGATGGCCACGTGGCGCGTGTCGTTGAGGGTGAGCTGGCCATTGGAGGTGGCCACCACGGTACTGAAGCTCAGATCGAAGGCCTGGTGTACCGGTGAGGCTGAATTGGCTTCCACCGTACTGTACTGGAACTGTAACGGGAAGTCGGTCTGGCCGGCCGCCACCGTCATCTGGAAGCGTCCGCCACCAAGGTCGGTACCGTTGACGATGGACATCCCCGCCGGCACACCCGAGACCGTCACCGACAGCACCGTGCCATTGCCGGTGATGGTGACGTCGAACACCTTGATGAAGGTGCCGGCATTGTTGCCCGCCGCGTAGATGGTATGCACGCTGTCGGGCGCATTGATGACCTGGGTGCTGAACTGCAGCGGCAGGCCGGCGTCGGTGGCCGAGACCGGAATGCCGCCGCTGCCCAAGAGCGTGTCGCCGGTTTGCGTGGTGGTGGCCAGGTTGACCAGCTTGATCGCCATCGACGGTTGCGAGGGATCGACCACGATGGTGGACGGCTTGCTGCCCGGACGTTCCGGCGGCAGTTGCGGTTCCACCGGCTTGACCGGCGCTTCGTTGGCGTTGGGATTGGCGGTCTGGGCAATCACCGATTGTGGCTGGACCGGTTGCGTGGTCGGCTGCGACTGCGAGGCCGCTGCGGCGGCCGCCGTGCTGGTCACGGTCGAATGGCTGGTGTCGCCGGCCGTCAGCGGGCCGGTGGAATTGGCGGTCTTGCCGGTGCCGCTGCTGCTGGTCAGCGAGGCGGCGTTGTCACTGATGATCTGGGCGAACTGGGTCGCACCTTCACTGCCGACGCTAGCCGAGTTGCGGTCCACCGTCACTTGCTGGGCCGGGGCCACGTTGGGCGCAGAGGCTACCGGATCGGAATTGAGCACGCGCGACTGGTCGTTCGGCTTGAGCGAGATCTTGCCCACGGTATCGAGCAGCTTGCCGGTATCGGCGCTGGTGTCGGCGAACCTGACCTTGGACTTGTCGTCCATGGCTTCCATGGCCCCGCCGGCCAGCACCACCTTGGTGCCGTCGGCCATGTGCAGCACCATGTCCACGTCGACCACCTGCACGTGCTGCACGGCCGCGCGGTTGGCGCTGACCTGGAAGCTGCCGGCCTGGTCGGGCATGACCACGCGCACGGGTCCTGCTACCTTGTCCGCGGAGTTCGCTTGTGATGAGCTTGCGGTTGCCATGTTTCCTCGCTATCGAAGATCGTTCGGATGTCGAATCTGAATCTGAATCTGAAACTGAATCTGGTTCGGGGTGATCCTGCCGGGCAGGATCACTGCAAAATCTGGTCGCGCGGTCCGTCTGCCACGATGCGCCCGCCGTCGATGACGATGATGCGGTCCACGTGGCGCAACAGCGCCGGGCTATGGGTGGCCACCACCAGCGTGCGCGGGCCGGCATAGGCCGCCAATCGCTCGATGATGCGGGCCTCGGTTTGCTGGTCCACGCCGGTAGTCGGTTCGTCCAGCAGCAGGATGCGCGGGGTGCAGGCGATCACGCGCGCCAATGCCACCATCTGGCGCTGGCCGCCGGAGAGATTGCCGGGGGCCTTGATGGCCTGGTCCAGGCGCAGCTCGCCGCGCGCGATCAGGTCATCCAGTGACGACACCGCCAGCGCCGCTTCATAGACCTGCCCCGGCACGCGGTCGCCCACGAAGATGTTGGCCGCTACCGTGCCATCGAACAGGAAGGGTTCCTGCGGCTTGAAGCCGATGCAGCGCATCCGTACCTCGGGGGCATAGGCCGTCACGGCCACGCCATCGATCAGGACATGCCCTTCGTCGGGCTGGTGCAGGCCGGCCAGGGCACGCAGCAGTGTCGACTTGCCCGAGCCGGAACGCCCGACCAGGCCGACCTTCTCGCCGGGCTGGATGGTCAGCGAGATGTTTTTCAAGGTGGCGTTTTCCTTCTGGTCCAGGTGCAGCAGCAGATTGCCGACCTGGATCAGGCCGCGCATTTCCTGGCGCAGCACATCGGCCGTCGGCGTCTCTTTCTGCTCTTCGAACAGCTGGTCAAATTCGGCACGGGCGCGGCGGAACATCTCGATGCGGCCCAGGAGCGCCGCCAGCGACGACAGCACCGTGGTGGCGCGGCTGATCAGCAGCGAGCAGGCGATCAGCGCGCCGACGGTGAGCAGGTTGTCTTCCACCAGATAGACGCCCACCACCAGCGTGGCCACCGCAATGAAGGTGTAGCCCACGGTGGAGATGGCATAGCTGGTATTCATCCAGAAACGGCTCTTGGCCTGGGCTACGGCATTGGCACCGGCATCGGCCAGGAAGGCGCGCATGAGGCGGTCCTGCAGCGGCGTGGTCTTGAGCGTTTCCATGCCGTAGACGATGCTGGCCAGCTTGTCCACCTTGCCGGTACCGGCCTTCATGGCCGCATGCGCATAGTCATTGGCCGGGACTTTGAGCAGCAGCTGCATGCCGACCAGCAGCGCCCCGCCCACCAGCAGCACCCACACCATGTGGCCGCCAATGAGGCCCAGCACCACCAGGTACAGTGCGAGGAACGGCAGGTCCACCAGCAGCAGCATGTAGTTGGACGAGAGCAGGTCGCGTGCGGCCGAGAGATCACGGTAACGCGCCAGCACCACGCCCACCGGTGCTTGTACCTTGGCCGTCAGCAGGCGGCGTGCCGAGACTTCATCGAATTCGCCATCCAGGCGGCCGGCCAGTTGCTCGGTGTAATACACGCGGATGATGCGCAACACCAGCTCCAGCCCGATGAAGAGCAGCATGCCCAGCGTCAGCGCCCAGAGCGTTTCCGGGATGTGGTTGCCCAGCACCTTGTCGTAGATCAGCCGCGAATACAGCGGCATCAGCAGGCCCAGCAGGTTGACCAGGATGCCGGCCACGATGATCTCGACGAAGCGGCTGCCATAGGCGCGCAGCAGCGTCAGGTAAGTGGGATCGGCGCGCAGGTCCGTGCGGACTTGCGGCTGATCGATGTGGACCTGTTCGCTGGCGTTCATGATGCGTGGCGTTCGTCGTCAGACCGCGATCAGGCCTGGCCGCCGCGGTTGGTGGCGGTGATTTCGCGGATCGCTTCGCGCAGTTCCAGGCGCAGGTCCTTGACCATGGTCTGGCGGCCGGTACGCATCTCGTCGATGACGGTCTGCCAGTTGATGTTCTGGCGCATCAGGGCTTCGGTGATGGAGGTCAGCGATTGCGGGATGGCGCCCAGGTTCTTGACGCGATCGTTCTGCATCGCCATGTGCTTGGCCAGGTCGATCTGCAGCTGGCGTGCGGACAGCGCATCGCGCGCCATGTTGCTGGAGTTCTCGCCGATGGTGTTGCCCAGTTCGTTCAGGCGCGCCGCCACGGTGGCCTGCAGTTCGCCCTGGTACTGAATGGCACCCATCTCGTCGGCCAGGCGTACCGAGATCTGGTTCAGCAGTGCCGGCAGCTGCGCGATGTTCTGCGCATTCTTTTCGTTCATGTTGGAGATCTCGCCCTGCTGCGCCTGCAGCGAACTGAGCGCGGTGGACAGCGCCAGCTGGCCGGCCTGGATGGTGGAAACGATCTGCGGCATCACTTCGAAGGTGCGGTTGGCGATATCGCCATTGACCGAGAGGCGTTCTTCCAGCGAGGACAGGCTGTCGGAGAGATCGCGGGCCGAGGTGATCTTGGTGTTGATCAACTGGCCGACGTTGCGGATTTCTTCCAGCGTCTGCTGTGCGGTCTCATGCATGCGCGGGCCGAAGGCCACCAGCTGGCGCAGGCTGCGCGATTCTTCCATGCTGTCGTTGAAGAGCTGGACGATGTTGTTGAGGCGGTCGTTCAGGCCTTCGAGCTTGATGCCGGCCTGCAGCGAGGCTTCCGAACTGTTGCGCGCGGCCATGATGGATTCGCGCTGCAGCACCATCAGATCCTGCAGGAATTCGGCGAGGAAGGTCTCGGAGACGCCCTGGCGCTGCGTGGCTGCCGGGCCGCTCATGTCATGCACCACGTGCTGCACCATGTCGCTGATGCATTCACGGGCGCGCGTGACCAGCTTCTTGCTGGCCGCGCGCAGCGGCGTCAGGGTCAGGCCCAGCGCCAGCGAACCGATCAGGCCGAACATCGAGGCCGAGAAGGCGGTGCCCATCGAGGCCAGCGGCTTTTGCAGGTCGGCCACCAGGTGCATGAAGGAGGCATCCATGTCGCCGGCCGTGCTGGCCTTGCCGAAGCCATCGATCAGGGCAGCAGTGCTGACCAGGGTTTCCAGCAAGCCGATGAAGGTACCGAGCAGACCCAGCGCGATCATGAAGCCGGTCAGGAATTGCGGGAATTCGGTCTTGGCTTCGAGGTGCGCGCGCAGGTCGTGCAGCGAGCCTTCGATGGTTTCCTGTTCGATACGGGAAGTCAGCCGGCCCTTGGTGCTGGCTACGGACACCAGCACCTGGCCGATCTCGGTGCCTTCGAATTCAGGCGCTTTCACCAGGCTTTCCATCGATTCGCCGGCCTTGGTACGGTCGTAGAACTGGATCAGCTTGTCGTATTCCCAGTTGACGCGATACAGGTTGTAGAAGATCAGCGCAATGCCGAAGACCGCCACCGCGATGATGAACAGGTTCAGGAAGGGATTGATCTGGATCGCATGCCCCACGAATCCCCGGAACAGGAAAGCGCCCAACAGCAGCAGGAGCGTCGGGATGGCGGCAAGTGCGTAGAACTGGCGAAGGTTTTTCATACGTGCGAGGTTCCGGAGAAAAGAACGCAGGGAAAGTGGATGGTGCAGAAAACGTCAACCGCCGCAAAGCCTTGGTGGATGTGGCTTTGCGGCGAGCAATAAAGCAATTCAGGCAGTGCGGCGCGGTTCATCGCGGCTCCCGCAGGGCACCCTGGCCGAAGCGCGACAGCGGCGACATCAAGTACTGCCACACCGTGCGGCGGCCGACGATGATGTCGGCGCTGGCGGTCATGCCGGGCATCAGGGCCAGCTTGCGCTGCAGATCGTTATCGCCGCGCTGGACGGCGATCTTGATGCGGTAGCTGCGCTCGCCGCGCGGATTGTTTTCATCGGGGACGGTGTCGGCGCTGATCTCGGTGACCACGCCTTCCATGGCGCCATACACGCCGTAGTCATAGGCCGAGACCTTCACGCGCGCCTTGGCCCCGGTGGCCAGTTCGGCGCGGTCAGTTGGGGAGATGCGGGCTTCAATGACCAGCTTGTCGTCGCTGGGGGTCATCTCGATGATCGGGTCGCCGGGCCGCACCACGCCACCCACGGTATTGATCATCACGCGGTTGACCACGCCGTCCATGGGCGCTTTCACTTCCGAGCGCGATACGCGGTCGTTGCGCGATTTGATTTCTTCCTGCAGGCGCGCCAGTTCGGTTTCCGCCGCAGTGAGTTCGGCGCGGGCATCCGAACGGAAGCGCGATGACGCTTCGCCCATCTTGGCCTGCGATTCGGCGATGGCCGCTTTCAGGCGCGGGATCATGGCATCGTTGGCCGAGAGCTTGCTCTGCGCATCCTGCACGCGGGCGGCGGCCTGGATGTCTTCCAGCTGCGAGGCGGCATTGCGCTCGAGCATGTTGTGGATCAGCTTGTACTGGCGCTGTGCCAGGTCCAGTTCGCTGGCCTGGCTCTTCTGGCGGCTGACCGCTTCGCCCAGCTCGGCCTGGCGTTGCGCGGCCTGCTCGCGCAGCACCGACATTTCCTGCATGAGCTTGGCCGAGCGCGCGGCGAAGGCGGCCTGTTCGCTTTGGACAGCGGGATCATCGCGGTCGAGGTCAGCCGGCATCTGCAGGCTCGCAGCCCCGGCCGCTTCGGCCGAGAGGCGGGCGATCTTGGCACGCAGGCCGAGGATCTTGACGCGGCCTTCACCGAGATCGGCATTGGCACGCACATCGGCAATCGAGATCAGGGTCTGGCCCTTCCTGACCACCGCGCCCTCGCGCACCAGGATGGCGGAGACGATGCCGCCTTCCAGATGCTGGATGACCTGGTTGTGTTCGGAGGCGACGATGCGGCCACTGCCGCGCACCACCATATCGATGGGCGCCAGCATCGACCAGATCACCAGCAAGGCCAGCAGCAGCGTGCAGGCCAGCACTGCCAGGCGCGGACGCGGCATGGCCTGCAGCTCGCCCAGGCGGCGGTCCAGGCGCGGTGCCACGCGGCGCATGAAGCCCTTGCCGCGGGAACTGATCCCGTGGCCGGTGCCGGGCTTGAGCGAGAGCGTCATTTTGCCGAGGCCTGGTATTGCACGATCACGCGCGCATCATTGCCGCTGCCGTTTTCATCGGTGGCCACGCGGCTGGTGACGCGTTCCTTGTCCACGCCGGCATCGATCAGGTAATTGCGGACCGCAACGGTGCGATAGTAGGCACGCCGCCGGCTCTCGCTGTAGGCACCGCTGCCGATCACGCCGGTGACGACGATCTTGCCCTGGCTGGACTTGGCGCGGCGCACCCAGTCGCCGATGCTCTTGTCCAGCGCTTTGCTGCCCTCGTCATTCAACTGGGTAGAATCGGCATCGAAGTTCAGGGTCACCGCTTTTTCGTTGGCATCGATGCGCAGGCCGGGCGCGACTTCCTTGTCGTTGGGTTCGGTCTTGACCTGGATCGCATTGGGGCTGGAGGGTGCGGCAGCGCTGCGCAGACTGCCGTTGTCGGACTGCAGGGGCGGCGCGGCCAGCTTGGCTTTCAGGCTGGCCACTTCGCGTTTGAGCTGTTCGATTTCCTGCGCCTTCTCGCGCTCGCCGGGCGTTTCGGCACTGTTGATGCTGGTGCTGTCGGCGGTGGCAATGGTGTCGGTCTTCCTGGCCTTGGATTCACCCACGACCTGCGTCTGGCCCTGCGAGATCAGCTTGCTGACCTTCATCTGCGCCAGCTTCTGCGAGTAGTAGAACAGCGTCACCACGAACACCACCACCACGAAGATCATCACCAGCACCACGTTGGACAGCGCGTCCACGAAGCCTGGCCAGAAATTCTGTTCCTTGCCGCCCTCCATCATTCCCCCGTCTTGTTGGCCGCCCGCGTGGGCAGGGTTTCCAGTGCCGATGCGCGACCGGTGTTGCGCAGGATCTGGTAGCTGATATCGGCCTGCTGGAACAACAGGTTGGCAAAGTCCATGCGCGCCTGATAGGCCTGCTGGTAGGCGTCCAGCACGTCCAGCAATTGCTTGCTGCCGGTGGAGAGCTGTTCCAGGAAGACATCGGCCACGTTGGCATTGGTGAGATAGGCCTGGCGCGAAATCTCCATGCGCTTTCTCACCGCGCCCAGGGTGCGGTAATTGATCTCGATCTGCTCACGCAATTTGCGTTCCAGGTCGAGCGCGGTGTTGCTCTTTTCCACGTACTTGGCACCGGCCTGCTTGCTGTAATACATGTCCGAGCCGCCATTGAGCAGGTTCATGCTCACCACCATCATCAGGCGGCGGTCGGTGGTCAGCTGCAAGGTGTTGTCGGTGGTGTCGATGGCACCGCCTGCACCGCGGGTCTTGGTCTGGGTCCATTCCAGGGCCAGCGTGGGCGAGAACTTGGCGCGCGCCGACTTCAGTTCCTGATTGGCCGCGTCCACATCGCGCCGCGCGGCACGCACGCCGGGGTTGGTCTCGTAGACATCCTGCAGGGCCAGCTTGGAGGTATCCGGCACGGTCGGCATCATGTGGTCCGGCACTTCGATCTGCTCGATCTTGCGGCCGGTGATCTGGTTCAGCGACACCATGGCGCTCTCCAGCGCGCCTTCGGCCTCGGCCACGGCGGACTGGGCCGTGAGCGAGCGGCCGCGCACGCGTTCAAAGTCGATGCGGCTGGCACCGCCGCCTTCGAGGCGCTTGCTCATGTAATCCAGCAAGGCGCCCATGCGCTGGGCGTAGCTGCGCGAGAACGACAGCGTGGCATACGCGCGCATGACGTCGTAATACGCCTTGATGGCGTTGTAATACAGGGTCTCGCGGGCATCGTCGCGGCGCAGGTCGGCGGCGTCGGCCAGCGAGCTGCTCTTGCGGTAGTCGTAATACGAACCGGGCGCGAAGATGGGCTGGCGGCCGATCAGCGTCACATCCCAGCGCTTGTGGTACGAGGCGCGCTGGATCAGGCCGGTATTGGGATCGATCACCGAGGACGGCGAAGAATATTCATTGCCCTTCTGCGCCCGCAGGTCCAGCGTCGGGCCGAGCTGGCCGGCCGTGGCCTTGGAGGCATAGCGCGCCTGGTCCGCTTGCGCGGAAGTGGCGGCGTAGCTGTAACTGTTGTTGAGCGCCAGGTCGAGCACGCTGCGCAGGCTCAGGTCCGGGACGGTCTCGCCTTCGGTGACGATGCTGATCTGCGGCAGGACGATCTGATTGCCCGAGAAGCTCGGATCGGACTGGCGCAGCAACAGCAGGATTTCATCCTGGGTCGAGGGCGGCGGGGTGTCGGCCGGCAAACCCGGCAGGCGGTAGTCCGTCGCCGATGGGCCGGCAGGATCGGCACCCAGCCGGATTTGCGGCGGAGCATCCAGTTTGTTGTCGAAGGTGGCCGGCGCGGCCGGTGTGGTTTGCATTATGACGGCGTCGGCTGGCGGCTTGTCAGCCGCCTGGGGCGCGGAATGCGCGGCCAAGCCCAATGAAACGCCCAGTATGAAACGCTTGCTTTTGAGAACTCTCATCAACACGATCAGCCGGTATCCCACCGGCCTCCCCTACCCAACCCGCATCCCAGGAAAGAATCGGCAGCCCTCGCTGCGATTCCCGTCATCAAGCCGGGGAGACTCCTGTTCTTTTTATGAGGGAGCGCCGGCTTGCACATCCGTTCGATCAGCCTGATCGAATTTGTTACCATTTTGTTAAAACAATTCTATCACCGGCGGATTGCAACTCAATTACAAATAGCCCGGAAAAATCGTTTAATTTCAATTGACTTGATAAAAGTTAACTTCGGCAATTATGGTCAGCTTGTTGCAGACATGCCATCAGGAAATACGCGAATGCTCACAAAGTGAACAAAAACACCAAAAATTGCGGTTGAAAAACCACAAGTCTCTCCCTATATCCTGCCCACAGACGATTACCTCTGCCTATTTCACTCATCCATTTCTTCAATTAAGGACAACCACATGGCAACCGAAAAACAGACCATGGGCTTCCAGGCCGAAGTCAAGCAACTGCTGCAATTGATGATCCACTCGCTGTATTCGAACAAGGAAATCTTCCTGCGCGAGCTGGTCTCCAACGCCTCCGACGCGGCCGACAAGCTGCGCTTCGAGGCCATTAACAATGGCAGCCTGTTCGAGGACGATCCGGAACTGAAGATCAAGATCAGCTTCGACAAGGCGGCGCGCACCATCACCATCTCCGACAACGGCATCGGCATGAACCGGGACGAGGCCATCTCGCACCTGGGCACCATCGCCAAGTCGGGCACCAAGGAATTCTTCTCGCGCCTGTCGGGCGACCAGCAGAAGGATGCCGCCCTGATCGGCCAGTTCGGCGTGGGCTTCTATTCGGGCTTCATCATCGCCGACCGCATCACGGTCGAGACGCGCCGTGCCGGCACCCCCGCTTCCGAAGGCGTGCGCTGGAAATCCGAAGGCGCGGGCGACTTCTCCATCGAGCAGATCACCAAGCCGGGCCGTGGCACCGACATCATCCTGCACCTGCGTGAAGGCGAAGATGAATTCCTCTCCGCATGGCAACTGAAGTCCATCATCCGCAAGTATTCCGACCACATCTCCCTGCCGATCCTGATGAACAAGGAAGAATGGGATGAGGAGAAGAAGGAAACCGTGCAGAAGGACGAGCTGGAGACGGTCAACCAGGCCAGCGCCCTGTGGACCCGCAGCAAGTCGGAGGTCACGCCCGAGCAATATGAAGAGTTCTACAAGCACGTCTCGCACGACTTCGGCGCGCCCCTGGCCTACACCCACAACCGCGTGGAAGGCCGCAGCGAATACACCCAGCTGCTCTACATCCCGGCGCGCGCCCCGTTCGACCTGTGGGACCGCAACAAGCGCGGCGGCATCAAGCTGTACGTCAAGCGCGTGTTCATCATGGACGATGCCGAGCAGCTGATGCCGGTGTACCTGCGCTTCGTCAAGGGCGTGATCGATTCGGCCGACCTGCCGCTGAACGTCTCGCGCGAGATCCTGCAGGAGTCGCGCGACGTGCGCGCCATCCGCGACGGTTCGGCCAAGCGCGTGCTGAGCCTGCTGGAAGAGCTGGCCAACAGCGAAGACCAGGCGCAGAAGGACAAGTACACCACCTTCTGGACCGAGTTCGGCCAGGTGTTGAAGGAAGGCATCGGCGAGGATGCGGCCAACAAGGAGCGCATCGCCAAGCTGCTGCGCTTTGCGTCCACCCACAATGACAGCGATGTGCAGAATGTTTCGCTGGCCGATTACCTGGGCCGCATGAAGGAAGGCCAGGACAAGATTTACTACGTCACTGCCGAGACGTACCAGGCCGCCAAGAACAGCCCGCACCTGGAAATCTTCCGCAAGAAGGGTGTGGAAGTACTGCTGCTGACCGACCGCGTGGACGAGTGGATGCTGTCCTTCCTGACCGAGTTCGAAGGCAAGGAACTGGCCTCGGTGGCCAAGGGCGGCCTGGACCTGGGCCAGCTGGAAAACGAAGCCGAGAAGAAGCAGCATGAAGAAACGCAAGCCGAGTACAAGGAACTGGTCGAGAAGATGAAGACCGCCCTGGGTGACAAGGCCAAGGAAGTGCGCGTGACTTTCCGCCTGACCGATTCCCCGGCTTGCCTGGTGGCCGACGAGAACGAACTGTCGGGCAACCTGGTGCGCATGTTGAAGGCAGCCGGCCAGGCGGCACCGGAATCCAAGCCCACGCTGGAAATCAACCCGGACCACCCGCTGGTGCAGCGCCTGAAATACGAAGAAGCGCGCTTCGACGACTGGTCGCACATCCTGTATGACCAGGCCCTGCTGGCTGAAGGCGGTGCACTGGCCGATCCGGCCAGCTTCGTCAAGCGCCTGAACGACATGCTGCTGGCCATGGCCGCCAAGTAAGTTCGTTCATCTGCCGGACCATGCCGGAATGGCCTGCCGGCAGCAGCGCCGCCTGCGGGGAAACTCGCAGGCGGCGTTTTCGTTCATATCGGCTTGCAGCCACGATGCTGGCTGGTTAACATCGGCCTATGGAATTGCACTTCATCAATCCCCGCAAGAACGCCCTCGCCTATCTGGTCAAGATCCTCTCCGGCTGCCTGATCCTGTGGTACGGGCTGCGCGCGCTGGGCATCGAGGAGCCCTACTGGGCCATGATTTCGCTCATCATCGTGACCGAGCCGGACATGACGGTGGCCAAGGCCAATTTCCGGGCGCGGCTGATCAACACGATTTCGGGCTGCATCGTGTCCTGCATCGCGCTGGTGATATTCGGGCCGACCTTTCTGGCCATGCTGGTGGCGCTGACCGCAGCGGTGGTGGTGGCCATGCTGCTGCAGAATTATCCGAGCAACTGGCGGCTGGGACCGGCGACCGTGGTGATCCTGCTGTCGGCGGCCTTCACCGGTAACGGCCTGAGCCAGGAACTGCACCTGGCCTTGATGCGCGTGGGGGAAGTGATCATCGGCAGTACGGTGGCGCTGTTGCAGACGGTGATCTACATGTGGCTGCTGAAATCCAAACAAACATCCGCCAACAATGACACCAGCTCATCCTGAAGAGCCCTTACTGCAGGGCCCCCGCGTACTCTTGCGGCGATGGCGAGCGGAGGATCGCGAAGCGCTGGCGGCGATCAACGCCGATCCGGTGGCCATGCAGCACTTTCCAAAATGCCTGACCCGAGCAGAGAGCAATGCCTTGGCCGACAAGATAGAAGAGCATTTCGTCCAGCATGGATTTGGCCCATGGGCTCTGGAGATCCCTGGCGTCAGCGAAATGGCCGGGGTCGTTGGCTTGATGCATGTCGGATTCGAGGCACATTTCACGCCAGCCATCGAAATCGGGTGGCGGCTGGCTCCCGCGCTCTGGGGCCGAGGCTATGTCACGGAGGCAGCGCGCTGCGCCCTGGATTTCGGCTTTCTGAGACTGGCGCTGCCAAGGATCGTTGCTTTTACGGTACCCGCCAACACGCGCTCGCTAGGGGTAATGCAGCGACTGGGCATGAGCTCGGAAATGAAAGATGACTTTGTCCATCCCCGTTTGCCAGCAGGTCACGCGTTGCGCCTGCACCGTCTCTACCAGATCCACCAGAGGACGTGGCGCAATTGGCGCAGCGGCGAGGATCTTCCCTTGATCGCCTGAAAAAAAAGCAGGGCCGCAGCCCTGCTTCTTCATACGCTTGGCAAAGATCAGTGCGTCACGCGGGTGGTACGGCCGTTGGACAGCAGACGCACGCGCTCACCGATGCGGAAAGGTTCATCTGCATCCTGGGTGATGGCACGCAGCTCGCCGTTATCCAGGCGCACCGTGATTTCCAGGCCCGGGCGGTTGTTCAGGTGGGCTTCAGCCTGGTTGCCCAGGACGCCACCCGCCAGCGCGCCGACGATACCGGCCGCCAGGGCACCATTGCCGCCGCCGATGTTGGAACCGGCCGCAATGCCGCCCAATGCTGCGCCGCCGAGGGTACCGACACCGCTCGAACCCTTGTCGATGGTGACGTTGCGGATCGACTCGACCACGCCCATGCGCACGGTCTGCTCACCCTGCGCCTGGCGGGTGTTGTAGACGCTGGCCGAGTTGGGGGTTACTGCGCAGCCGGCTACCAGGGAGCCCAGGGCTGCGATCACAATCAATTTCTTCATACTAAAAACTCCGACTGAGAACTGTTTGGCCCGTCTCCGGGCAGCGGGGGGATTCGAGCGTCCGCGCGAACGCAACATGATCGCGCATCCGGCGCGGAAGCACACATTCCTTTACATCTTAATACAAAGAGGCCGCGCGTCGACAATCGTTCCCGCAAGGACGTCTTCAGTAGGCGATGTTCCAACGCCGGTACAGGAAAGCCAGCACAAACAAGGGCCCGACCAGCAGAAAACGCAGGTCCTCGAAGAAGGATGGCTTTTTGCCTTCAATGCGGTGGCCGATGAACTGGCCGATCCAGGCCAGCACGAAAACCGTGGCCGATACCGGCAGGACCGCTCCCAAGGGCAGCCGCGCCAGCAGCACCAGCATTGCCGCCGACATGGCCAGCATGCCCACCGCAAAGGGCGGCGACAGGCGCAGGTACCAGGCCAGCGTAGCGGCAGCCACCAGCAGGGCCACGGCTGGCGACACGATCCAGCACAGCCCCAGCAGCGAAAACACGATGGCCGGCACGCAGATGCAGTGGATCAGTTCATTCATCGGATGGCGATGGCTCTCGGCATAGCGGGCCAGCAGTACATCGATGCGGCGCGGGGAAACGGTGCTGTCC
>NZ_DBIC01000406.1:0-150 GCF_002296545.1 Herbaspirillum sp. UBA812
GATCAGGTCGTGCGGCATCAGGTTGTCCGCCTCGGCTTGGCCCAGGCGTTCCTTGACGGCGCGCTCCACGCGCACCAGGCCGGCGCGGAACTGGTTTTCGGCCAGTTCGCCCACGCAACGCACACGACGGTTGCCGAGGTGGTCGATGTC
>NZ_DBIC01000406.1:438-1295 GCF_002296545.1 Herbaspirillum sp. UBA812
CGGTTGCCGAGGTGGTCGATGTCATCGACTTCGCCACGGCCGTTACGCAGTTCGACCAGGATCTTGATGACGGCCAGGATGTCGTCATTGGACAGGGTCATCGGACCGGTCAGCTCGTCGCGGCTGACGCGACGGTTGAACTTCATGCGGCCCACGGCCGACAGGTCGTAACGGTCTTCGCTGTAGAACAGGCCGTTGAACAGGGCTTCCACGGACTCTTCGGTCGGCGGTTCGCCAGGACGCATCATGCGGTAGATCGCCACGCGTGCAGCGGTCTGGTCGGCGGTGTCGTCGGTACGCAGGGTCTGCGAGATGTAGCCGCCCTGGTCCAGGTCGTTGGTGTACAGGGTCTGGATGGCCGAGATGTTGGCTTCGCGCAGCTTGGCCAGCAGTTCTTCGGTCAGCTCGTCGTTGGCGCTGGCCACGACTTCACCGGTCTCCGGATCAACGATGTTCTTGGCCAGCACGCGGCCCAGCAGGTAGTCCTCAGGCACGGAGATGTGCTTGATGCCGGCGGCTTCGATGTCACGCACGTGCTTGGCGTTGATGCGCTTGTCCTTGGCGACCATCACCTTGCCCGACTTGTCGGTGATGTCGAAACGTGCGACTTCACCGCGCAGGCGCTCGGAGACGAACTCCATGTCCGCGCCTTCGGCGTGCAGGTTGAAGTTGTCGAAGACGAAGAAGTTCGCCAGGATCTGCTCGGAGGTCATCCCGATGGCCTTCAGCAGAATCGTCACCGGCATCTTGCGGCGGCGGTCGACGCGGAAGAACAGGATGTCCTTCGGGTCGAATTCGAAGTCCAGCCAGGAACCACGGTAAGGAATGATGCGGGCCGAGAACAGCAGCTTGCCCGA
>NZ_DBIC01000406.1:1624-6047 GCF_002296545.1 Herbaspirillum sp. UBA812
GTCGTGTTCGAAGAACACGCCCGGGGAGCGGTGCAGCTGGGACACGATCACGCGCTCGGTGCCGTTGATGACGAAGGAACCGGTGGTGGTCATCAGGGGCAGTTCGCCCATGTAGACTTCCTGTTCCTTCATTTCCTTGACGACCGGCTTGGTCGGCGATTCCTTGTCCAGGATCACCAGACGCACCTTGGCACGCAGCGGGGACGCGAAGGTCAGGCCACGTTGTTGGCACTCTTTGACGTCAAACGGCGGAGCGCCCAGCACATACGACAGGAATTCGAGGCGCGCAAAGCCATTGTGCGACACGATGGGGAAAATCGAGGTGAAAGCCGATTGCAGGCCTTCATTCTTGCGTTCCGATGCGGCACGTTCGGGTTGCAGGAAATTCTGATACGACTCGATCTGAGTCGCGAGCAGGAACGGAACGTTGTGGACGTTTGCGCGTTTCGCGAAGGATTTGCGAATGCGCTTCTTCTCAGTAAATGAGTAGTGCATGGACACTCCGTGAGTGACAGGAAGGATAGAGAATTCAAGATTCGATCAGACCGCGCGACTTGCCGGCAAAGCAGTCCGGGCCATCGGCACTCAAATCTTCAAATGTCTACCCTAGTTTTTTGCTGAGATCGCGCTTAATATTCCCGACAACGAATACTGCGGCGCATCAACATCACCAGCAAAAATAAGAAACGACAAAGGAGCCAAAGCCGAATCCCTTTTTCAAGGGATTCTGCACTTTGACTCCGGAGTAATGACTCGCCTTGGTAGGCAAGAGAATTACTTCAGTTCGGCCTTGGCGCCAGCTTCTTCCAGCTTCTTCTTGGCAGCTTCAGCGTCAGCCTTGGCGATGCCTTCCTTGACCGGCTTCGGTGCACCGTCAACCAGATCCTTGGCTTCCTTCAGGCCCAGACCGGTGATTTCACGCACGGCCTTGATGACGCCGACCTTGTTGGCGCCGACTTCAGCCAGCACAACGGTGAACTCGGTCTGCTCTTCAGCAGCAGCAGCGGCACCAGCGCCACCGCCAGCAGCGGGAGCGGCCATTGCGGCAGCGGAAACACCAAACTTCTCTTCGAATGCCTTGACCAGGTCATTCAGTTCCATCACGGACAGCGCGCCAACGGCTTCCAGGATGTCTTCTTTGCTAATTGCCATTTGAAACTCCTAAATTTATTTCGGTAATAACATCAGATTGGTAGTGACGCGAAAGCGTCGAAACTGCAGAGCGGGGCCGCCTCAGGCGGCCGTGCCTCATGCGGCTTCGGCTTCCTTCTTGGCTGCCAGGGCAGCCAGAGCGCGCGCAAAGCCCGACACCGGAGCCTGCATCATGCCCAGGACCTGGGCCAGCAGAACTTCGCGAGACGGGATGTTTGCCAGCGAAGCCACAGCAGCCTTGTCCAGCTGCTTGCCTTCGTAGTTACCTGCCTTCACAACCAGCTTGTCGTTGGTCTTGGCAAAGTCCGACAGGACTTTGGCAGCGGCCACGGCATCTTCCGAGATCGAGTAGATCAGCGGACCGGTCAGTTGCGGGGCGAGGTCGGCAAACTTCGTGCCTTCAACAGCGCGACGAGCCAGCGTGTTTTTCAACACGCGCAGGTACACGCCTTGGGCACGCGCTTGTGCGCGCAGTTGCGTCAAGGAACCAACCTGGATGCCACGGTATTCGGCCACGACGATCGTTTGCGCAGTTGCTACCTTTGCGGAAACTTCGGCGACGACGGCCTTCTTGTCATTCAGATTGAGACTCAAGATCAACCTCCAAAAATAGTACTCGGCCACTACACAGGCCACTGCCTGCTTGCCTTGCACCGGTTCGAACACGGCGTCCGACGTTTAGGAGTTCACTGCAGCATAGGGCAAAACTGAATATGCTGCCTGAGACTACGAAACTTGCTCGGGTTCACCATCTGCGTTGGGTTCACTGGACTTGCGGCCAGCGTTTTTAACTTCATCCGGCTTGTTGCTGCCGGCTTCCGCCCAACGGTCTTTGAAGGCCTGCCGCAATCGATTGCTGATTGCGCTCAACTGCGACAGCCCAAAGAGATGCCCCGCCTCCTCTCGGAAACGGGGACTGTATTGCTTGCTTAGGCAGCCAGGGAAGCCTGGTCCACGCGAACGCCAGCGCCCATGGTGGACGACAGAGCGATCTTGCGCAGGTACACACCCTTGCTGCTGGCCGGCTTGGCCTTGTTCAGGGCATCGATCAGGGCCAGCAGGTTGGCCTTCAGATCGGCGTCAGAGAACGACTTGCGGCCGATGGTGGCGTGGATGATACCGGACTTGTCGGTACGGTATTGCACTTGACCAGCCTTGGCGTTCTTGACGGCAGTTGCCACGTCCGGGGTCACGGTGCCAACCTTCGGGTTAGGCATCAGGCCGCGGGGACCCAGGATCTGACCCAGGGTACCGACGATACGCATGGTGTCGGGCGAAGCGATGACGATGTCGAACGGCATGTCGCCGGCCTTCACGCGCTCTGCCAGATCTTCCATGCCGACCACGTCAGCGCCGGCTGCCTTGGCAGCTTCAGCCTTGTCGCCGGAAGCGAACACGGCCACGCGAACGGTCTTGCCGGTACCGGCAGGCAGCACCACCGAACCACGGACCACTTGGTCCGACTTCTTCGCGTCCACGCCCAGCTGGACGGACACGTCGATCGATTCGTTGAACTTGGCGGTTGCAAATTCCTTGATCAGGGAAACGGCGTTGTCGAACGGATAGGCCTTGGTACGATCGACCTTTTCCTTCATTGCCTTGACGCGCTTGGATACCTTAGCCATTACAGACCCTCCACCGTGATGCCCATCGAACGTGCGGAACCAGCGATGGTACGCACGGCAGCTTCCAGATCAGCAGCGGTCAGGTCCGGCTTCTTCTGGGTTGCGATCTCTTCCGCTTGCTTGCGGGTGATCTTGCCGACCTTGTCGGTATGCGGCTTGGCGGAACCCTTCTGGATACCAGCAGCCTTCTTGATCAGGATGGTCGCCGGCGGAGTCTTCATCACGAAGGTGAAGGACTTGTCCGCGAAGGCGGTGATCACGACCGGAATCGGCAGACCGGGTTCGACACCTTGAGTCTGGGCGTTGAAGGCCTTGCAGAACTCCATGATGTTCAGACCGCGCTGACCCAGAGCCGGGCCGATCGGGGGGGACGGGTTTGCTTTACCAGCTGGCACTTGCAGCTTGATAAAACCAATAATCTTCTTTGCCATGACGGCTCCTTATTGATTGAGTTGTAGCGCCGACTCATTCGCCTTGCGGCTCCTTACTGCGGCTCCTCGGATGGCTAGATGATCGGACGATGACTTGTCCGGTACGCTCCAGCGGGCGTTGAAAACTTGACAGGGAAAGGCGGGATTCCGGAGGGCGGGATCAGACTTTTTCCAGTTGGCCGAATTCGAGTTCGACCGGGGTGGCGCGACCGAAGATGGTGACCGAGACGCGCACGCGCGATTTCTCGTAGTTCACTTCTTCGACGTTGCCGTTGAAGTCGGTGAACGGGCCTTCCTTGATGCGGACCATTTCGCCAACTTCGTAGAGCACCTTCGGACGGGGCTTCTCGACGCCTTCTTGCATCTGGCGGAGCAGCGAGTCCACTTCGCGCTGCGGCAGCGGGGTCGGACGATTCGACTTGCCACCGATGAAACCGGTCACTTTGGCGGTGTTCTTCACCAGGTGCCAGGTTTCGTCCGTCATTTCCATCTCGACCAGGACGTAGCCCGGGAAGAAACGACGTTCGGTCACGGACTTGTGACCATTCTTCATGTCAACGACTTCTTCAGTCGGCACCAGGATCTGGCCGAACTGTTCTTGCATGCCGGCGCGGTTGATGCGCTCGGTCAGCGCGCGCTGCACGCTCTTTTCCATGCCGGAATACGCATGCACCACGTACCAGCGCTTGTTTCCGGCGCTTGAAACGCTTTGCGCACCAATCGGTGCGCTGTCTTGCGTGCTATCGCTCATGTTATTTCCAGCCCAAAATTACGTCGTACAACAGGAACTCGAGCAACTTGTCCGTACCCCAGAGGAAGATGGCCATAATCAGCACGAAGGCGAAGACCACCGCCGTGATCTGCATGGCTTCCTTGCGGGTCGGCCAGACGACTTTCTTGGTTTCGCGCACGGATTCCTTGGCGAAACCGACGAAGCCGCGGCCTTGTGCAGACGTCCAGGCAAACGCCACAGCCACCAGCAGACCGGCGACCAGGGCGACAGCGCGCACCGGAGTCGACTGATCAGACAACACAAAAAAACCGACCACGCCTGCAACCACAGCCACGATCGCCAATGCGATCTTGATCTTGTCGTTGGAGGTGTTGACGGTTTGAACTGGCTGGCTAGACATATTTACTTTCAGTACCCTGCACCAGATTCGGTGGCAGGGGCGGAGGGCATCGAACCCCCAACCTTCGGTTTTGGAGACCGAC
>NZ_DBIC01000406.1:6361-6489 GCF_002296545.1 Herbaspirillum sp. UBA812
ACCGACGCTCTGCCAATTGAGCTACGCCCCTACAAAAACTCGCGATTGAGACACGAATGCCGCGATACGTTACGCACCGCGGCAAAGTGTTTTACAGCTTGATCTTAGTCGAAGATCTTGGCAACCAC
>NZ_DBIC01000332.1:0-13377 GCF_002296545.1 Herbaspirillum sp. UBA812
GAGCGGGCCGGGGCGGACACGCGACCTCAACCCTCCTGCCGCAGCAACGACAAAGCCCGCAACGCCCTTGTACCGGGCGTTGCGGGCTTTGTTGAATCCAGGTTAAGAATCCGGAATTGGCCGCTCATTGGCCAATGCGCGGCCAAATCACGTCGCCGGCAAGGCAGGAATCAGGCTACCGAATTGACGGTGGTGCCGATGATCTCGCCGGTCGCATTGCGCGAGGCCTGCTCGCGGCGATTGCGTTCCTGGCGGGCGTTTTCGGCGCGGGTTTCATCGGCCTGGATTTCTTCGAGGCGACGCTGCTCGGCCTTCAAGGCGGCTGCGGCTTCTTCGGCACGGCGCACGGCCACCGGATCGTTGGCTTTGCCAGTGGTCGGTGCATTGCCGTTGGGGTCGGAGACGACGCCGTTGACGGCAGAGGAAATGTCCATGGCCATGATGGGCTCCCTTTGAAACGAAGGCTGAGGAATGATGACTGGCGGCGACAGGATGTGCCTTCCAGTGGAACGAATGCCGACTATGTTACGCCCATTGCAGCGCTCTGCCACAGGGAAAATCCTGAAATGGGGTGATTTTTGTGCGGACGGTACGGAGCGGCTTGCGCGCTTGTCGACAAATCCCGCTTTCCCGATATCGGCGTGGCAACTTCCTTGCCACGCTGGCAAGAGGCCTCAGTGGCAATCCGGTACGTTCTGATCGAGGTAGACCTCGAAGGCCACGTTGTTGACCCATTTCTTGATGGCCTTGTCCCAGAACGCATCGTTCCATCGCGCGGCCAGTTGCCGTGCGGCGGCCAGGTCGGCCGGGTCATTGCCGCGTACCTGCAGCACCAGCGCCTGGCGGCTGACCGGCGGCAGCTGTGCGGAAAACTTTTTCCATTCGGGCAGCTTCAAGAGCGCCTTCATGAGCGTGTCGTCATGCACGGCGGCATCGCACTGGCCGATGCGCACGGCCAGCAGCGAATCGGCCGGGGCCGGCATCACTTTCTCGATGGCGGCATAGCGCGCGCTGAGGGTGCCGACATAGGGCGACCCGGCGGAAACGCAGACGGTGCGGCCTTTCAGGTCTTCCCATTTGCGGATGGTGGTATCGGTGCGCATGATGGCCATGCCACCGGCGCTGTAGCCGGTCGGAACCATGATGACGTCGGCCGCGCCCGCTTGGGCGACATCGATGCGCGTGAGCACGACATCAGGACGCACGCCCTTCAATGCAGCGCGGTCCTGCGTAGTGGGCTGGAGGTCTACCTTGAGCTTCCACTGTGCGACAAGATCCTCGGCCGGCACGATGGCGATGTTTTCCGGGGTACGGAATTTCATGCCGCCCTTGTAGACCGGCGGCACGTGGTCCAGCCCGATGCGCACGGTGTCGCTGCGTCGTGCGTCATCGAGCACGCCAGCCTGCGCGGCGCCCACGGTCAGGCAGACCGACGCCAACACGGTGAGGCGAACGAGGGTATGCATGGCGGGCATAGCTTCAGACGTACTGGTACTTGAGCAGGCGATGCTTGAGGTTTTCCAGAATCACCTGGTCGATCAGCGCAGCCAGGATGGCGATGGTGAGGATGTTGGCCATCACGCCGATCATGTCGGCCGTCTCGCCCGAGTAGGCCAGCGTGCGGCCCAGACCCTTGCCGAATCCGACCAGCATTTCAGCGGAAATGAGCGCGCGCCATGCATTGCCGAAAGCCAGTTGGGCACCGGTGATGAGTTCGGGCATCACCGCTGGCAGGTACACCCGGCGCAGCATGGACAGGCGCGAGGCCCCCATCACGCGGGCCGCCGAGACATGCACCTGCTGCACGCTCTCGGTGGCATTCATGACCGAGAGTGCGGCCGGGAAGAACGCGGCGATGGCCACCACCACCACGATGGGCAGGTTGCCGAAGCCCATCAGGATCAGGAACAGCGGCACCCAGGCAATGGAGGGAATCGATTGCAGGATCACGATGGCCGACTTCAGCACTTCACGGAAGAAGAACAGCACCGCCCCGATCAGGCCGAATCCGATGCCCAGCACCAGCGCCGAGCCATAGCCCAGGCCCAGGCGATAGAGACTGCCGAAGAGGGCCGTGCGGAAACTGCCGGACTGCACTTCCTCCACCAGCCGCGCGGCCACCTCGGGCACGCCAGGCATCAGGAAGGATGGCAGCGACCAGGCCGCAATCTGCCACATCAAAAGGATGAAGACGATGGCCAGCAGCATGGCCAGTTTCTTGCGGAGTCCGGTAACGCGACGCTGTGAGCTCATAAGGACAGGAAAGACAATGGCCGGACAGCGTCCGGCCAGGGTGAACACAAAAGGAAATCGATCAGGCGCAGTGCCGCATCACAGCTTGCGCGCGTTCTGCCACGACAGGTCGGTGATGGAATTCACATCGAAGGGCTTGCCGTCGCGGGTCTTGAGCGAACCTTGCGATTGCAGGATATCGGCGATTTCCTGCATGCGGTCCTGGTCCTTCTTGCTGATCTTGGGGGTGAAGGTCTGGCTCTTGATGGCGTCGCGGATGACGTCTTCACGCAGCATCTCGCCATGCTTCAGGGTCTTCAGGGTCGGCTCGGCGATGAAGTAGCCGGCAATCAGCTTGGAGGCTTCGGCAGGCTTCTTCTGCAGCAGGGTGATGGCATCGCGTTGCGCATCCAGCGACTTCCAGACGGCATCGCGCTTCTTCTTCAAGGTCTCGCCGGAAGTGATGACGACCATGCAGGGGAAGGGCCAGACTTCGCCGATTTCATAGACCTGCTTGACCGGCGCGATCAGTTGCGCAATGCGCGCCTGCGGCTCGAACAGGAAGGCCGCATCGACGCGCTTGCCCACCAGCGACTGCACCGCCACCTGGGGCGAGACGCCCATGACGTTGACGTCATCGGGCTTCACGCCCGCATCACGCAGGACCACGCCCTTGAGCACGGTGTCAGCGGTGCTGCCCTCGGCCTGCGAGGCCAGGGTCTTGCCCTTCAAGTCAGCGACCTTGTTGATGCCGGAATCCTCGCGCGCCACCAGGGCGTGATAGCCCAGCTGCGCACCGCCGACCACCTTCAGGTCCGCGCCCTTGGAGGCCCAGGCCACGGCATTGGAGAAGCCGAACACGCCGCTGTCGAGCTGGCCGCCGACGATGGCCTTGACCAGGTCAGTGCCGGACTTGAATTCGATCAGTTCCACATCCAGGCCGTACTTCTTGTAGAGACCGGCTTCATAGGCGGCCATGGCCTGGGCATCGTCCATGACGCGCAGGTAGCCGATCTTGAATTTTTCCAGGGCCAGGGCGTTGCCCGAGAAAGCCAGGGCTGCGGCGGTGATGGCCGGTGCCAGGATGCGTGCGAGTTTCATACTCCTACCCCTTCCAGGTTTTTTGCAAATTCGTCCTGCTCGGCGTGGATGCCCAGCAGGCAAAGGATTTCGCGGCGGGTGGCCGCAAATTCGGACAGGTCGTGCGTCTTTTCGTGATGCACGAGATTGAATTCCTTCAAGACCTTGGCCGGACGCGGGCTGAACACGAAGATGCGGTCAGCCAGGAACAGCGCCTCGTCCACATCGTGCGTCACCAGCACCACGGTCGGGCCCTGCTGGCGGATCAGGTCGCGCAGGGCATCCTGCAGGGTCATGCGAGTGAGCGCATCGAGCGCACCGAAGGGTTCGTCCAGCAGCAGCGCCTTGGGCTGCGAGATGAAGGCGCGCGCCAGGGCCGCGCGCTGGCGCATGCCGCCCGAGACCTGGTGCGGATAATAATTTTCGAAACCCTTGAGCTTGACGTTCTCCAGCCAGACGCGGGCCTGGTCGGCGGATTTCTTCTTGTCGACATTCTGGAATTCCAGTGCCAGCGCCACGTTTTGCTGCAGCGTCAGCCAGGGATAGAGCGCGTTTTCCTGGAACATCAGGGTACGCTCGGGATGCGGGCCGCGGATGGCCTGGCCGTCGGCGGACACGGTGCCGCTGCTGGCTTTTTCCAGGCCGGCTGCCATGTGCAGCAGGGTCGACTTGCCGCAGCCGGAAGGACCGACCAGCGCGACCAGCTCACCCGAGGCGATCTCGCGGGTGAATTCCTCGATCACGTGCAGGTCGCCGAAACGCTTGGCGACGTTGTTGAAAGATAGCTTCATGTGGTCCGCGGACGGGCCGCGCGTGGAATGGATGGAACGGAAGAGGCGCGCCGGTGCTGGCGCACGCGCCGGTCAGAAACTTCACAGGCTGCTCCAGCCTCCCCCATTGAGTCAGGCATGCACTGTACTGAGCCCGGCTATGCAAAACAACTACTTAAAAATCGTATGCTTATTCGTATTTCGAATAAGAAAGGTGGGCAAAACGCATAAAGGCGTCAGCCCTTCGTCAGCCTTTGCTCCCGCCATTGGGTCAACAGGCTCTGCACATCGGGATAGCGCAACTGCACGCCCAGCTCCTCCTTGATGCGGGCATTGTGGAGGCGGCGTGATTCCGACATGAAGGACAGCATCATCGGCGAGACGCTGCGTTCCAGCTCGCTGCGCGGCAGGCGCGGCGGACGGGAAAGACCGGCGGCATCGGCCACGGCGTCGAAGTAGTCGCCCATCTTGAGGTCGGTATCGTCGACAGCGTGATAGACGCGGTTGGGCGCGCCCAGGCGCATAGCCGCCAGGCAGATGCGGGCCAGGTCGTCGGCGTGGATGTGGTTGGTATGCACGTCCTCCTGCGCCACCAGCGCCGGCAGGCCCTTGTGCAGGCGCTCCAGCGGCAGGCGGTCGGCGGCGTAGATGCCCGGCACGCGCAGGATGGAGAGCTTGCCATGGCGGCGCCGGGCCCAGGCGCGCAGCACGGTTTCGGCATCCACCCGGCGCACGGCGCGGGCGTTCTGCGGACGCACGCTGCGGGTCTCATCGAAACTTGCGCCAGCGCAATCTCCGTAGACACCGGTAGTGCTGACATAAACCAGGCGCGCGCCCTCGGGTAAAATGGCGGCCAAATTGCGAGTGCGGCGGTCGATGCGGCCCTCGGACTGCGGCGGCGCCAGATGCACGATGGTCGGTGCCAGGCGCGCCAGGCGGCCCAGCGTCAAGGGGGCGTCCAGGTCGGCCACGATGGGAATGGCCCCGGCGGCGCGCAGTTCGGCGCGGCGCCCGGGGTTGCTGGTCACGGCCAGTACGCGGTAGCGCGGCAGCAGCAGCGGCACCAGCCGCAGGCCGACATCGCCGCAGCCCAGGATCAGTACGCGGGGCAGGCCCAGTTTTTTCACGGTGTTCAATCCAAATTTATCCAGAAGCAGAATTGTATGAGTTTCCAAGTCACAGTCCAGCCCAGCGGTCGCCAATTCTCCTGCGACGCCAGCGAATCCATCCTCACGGCCGCCATCCGCGCCGGTGTCGGCCTGCCCTACGGCTGCAAGAACGGCGCCTGCGGCTCCTGCAAGGGCAAGCTGGTCTCGGGTGAGGTCGAGCACGGTCCGCACCAGGTGCGCGCCCTCTCGGAGCACGAGCAGCAGCTGGGCCATGCCCTGTTCTGCGTCGCCAAGCCGCACAGCGACGTCACCATCGAGGCCCGCGAAGTGGCCGGCGTGGGTGAGATCCCGGTGCGCAAGCTGCCGGTGCGCGTGGCCAAGCTGGACAAGGTGGCCGACGACGTCATCATCCTCTCGCTGCAGCTGCCGGCCAACGACCGCCTGCAGTACAAGGCCGGCCAGTACGTGGAATTCCTGCTGCGCGACGGCAAGCGCCGCAGCTACAGCATGGCCACCGCCCCGCACAAGGATGAGCACATGAGCCTGCACATCCGCCACCTGCCGGGCGGTCTCTTCACCGACCAGGTCTTCACCACCCTGAAGGAACGCGACATCCTGCGCATCGAAGGCCCGCTGGGCACCTTCTTCCTGCGCGAGGATTCCGACAAGCCCATCATCCTGCTGGCCTCCGGCACCGGCTTTGCGCCCATCAAGGCCATCGTCGAGCAGTTGGAACATGCGGGCTCGAAGCGCCCGGTGACCCTGTACTGGGGCGGCCGCCGCCCGCAGGACCTGTACATGAACGCCCTGTGCCAGCAGTGGGAACAGGACCTGCCCAACTTCAAGTACGTGCCGGTGGTCTCGAATGCCCAGGCCGAGGACAACTGGAGCGGCCGTACCGGCTTCGTCCACCGCGCAGTGATGGAAGACTTCCCCGACCTGTCGGGCCATCAGGTCTACGCCTGTGGCGCGCCGGTCGTGGTGGAATCGGCACAGCGCGACTTCAGCGCCGAATGCGGCCTGCCGGAAGACGAGTTCTATGCCGATTCCTTCACGTCCGAAGCCGACCTGGCCAAGGCCGTGTCGGACACGCCGGCCGCCTGACGGGCCGGGTGCGGGCGCCGGTGCTGTCATGCCGGCGTCACGCACATTTGCGAAGATGCCGCGCAAGCCTGATGCCGCGCGGCCCGGCGAGATGCGATGAAATTGCAACGGTGGCCCGCCCGATGCGCCTGCAAGCGGCTCTGGCGGGAAATTTCTTTTTGACGCTCTGCGCAAAACGTCCTAAACTTCACCGCATGATCGCCAACGCCACATTCTTACGACGCCGCAGCCAACCTGAGAAAGGTTTGCTGCTGCGCGCGTGAAGTGAAACGAATCGCGAAGCCACAGGCAAACCCTGTGGCTTTTTTTTATTCGCCATTTTGGGTCTGTCGTGCGCCTGCCGCCTAGCGCTTAGTGCTCATGTGTCAGCAACGGTCTGCACTACCCTCCCAACCACCCTATTCTTGCAGGAGCCTTTCGATGCAATACAGCCAGTCCGACACCAACAAGCTGATGTATGTCACCAACCGCCCCGAGCTGGTCTTCACCGAAGGCCATGGCATGTGGTTGACCGACCATAACGGGAAGCACTATCTCGACTACCTGCAAGGCTGGGCGGTCAACACCCTGGGCCACTCGCCGCAATGTATCGCCGACGCCCTGAACGCCCAGAGCAAGAAGCTGATCAACCCTTCGCCAGCCTTCTACAATGCTCCCTCCATGGAACTGGCCGAGCTGCTGACGGCCAACTCGGTGTTCGACCGCGTGTTCTTCGCCAACAGCGGTGCCGAAGCCAACGAAGGCGCCATCAAGCTGGCCCGCAAGTGGGGCAAGAAGAACCCGGCCGCCGATGGCTCCTCGCGCTTCGAGATCATCACCTTCAAGCACAGCTTCCACGGCCGTACCCTGGCCACCATGTCGGCCAGCGGCAAGGATGGCTGGGACACCATGTTCGCCCCGCAGGTGCCGGGCTTCCCCAAGGCCATCCTCAACGACCTGGCCAGCGTCGAAGCGCTGATCGGCAGCCACACCGTGGCCGTGATGCTGGAGCCGGTGCAAGGCGAAGGCGGCGTCATCCCGGCGACCAAGGAATTCATGCAAGGCCTGCGTCGCCTGACCAAGGAAAAGAACCTGCTGCTGATCGTCGATGAAGTGCAAGCCGGCATGGGCCGTACCGGCCAGCTGTTCGCTTACCAGCATTCCGGCATCGAGCCGGACATCATGACACTGGCCAAGGGTATCGGCGGCGGCGTGCCGCTGGCGGCCCTGCTGGCGCGTGAAGAAATCGCCTGCTTCGAAGCCGGCGAACAAGGCGGCACCTACAACGGCAACCCGCTGATGACCGCCGTGGGCGTGGCCGTGATCAAGGAACTGCTCAAGCCCGGCTTCATGGAATCGGTGCGCGAGCGCGGCCAGTACCTGCGCCAGCGTTCGCTGGAAATCTCCGAGAAGTATGGTTTCGAAGGCGAGCGTGGCGAAGGCCTGCTGCGTGCCCTGCAACTGGGCCGCGACATCGGCCCGCAGATCGTCGAAGCCGCACGCAACCTGGAGCCGGTGGGCCTGCTGCTGAACTCGCCGCGCCCGAACCTGCTGCGCTTCATGCCGGCCCTGAACGTGACCAAGGAAGAGATCGACCAGATGTTCTCCATGCTGGAAGACGTCCTGGCCAAGATCGAGAAGTAAGCGATGGCGGGACGCGCGAGGATGGCATTGACGCACAGGGCCGCTGCGCCCTCTTCCCGGTCGGCACTGGCTGCAGTATGTGCGGCACTGGTGCTGGCCGCCTGCGGCACGGCACCGACCGCGCCCCCCATCACCCGGCTGCCCGGTGCCCCGCAATCGCAGGCACCGGCGCTGCCGGCCACCGACAATGGCAATGAAGTGGCGCTCTATGCGCTCTCGCTGATCGATACCGGCTACCGCTTCGGTGGCAAGAATCCGTCGGCGGGTCTCGATTGCAGCGGCATGGTCAGCTACATCTTCGGCCAGGCCGCCAATTACCGCATCAGCGGCAGTGCCGCCGACATCGCCCGCAAGGGCCGCCAGATCGATCCTTCGCAATTGCGCGCGGGCGACCTGGTGTTCTTCAACACCCAGAACCGTCCCTTCTCGCATGTGGGCATCTATCTCGGCGATGGCCGCTTCGTGCATGCACCCTCCACCAATGGCAAGGTGCACATCACGCGCATGGACAATCCCTATTTCTCGCGCCGCTTCGAAATGGCGCGCACCTACTTCAACTGAAGCGAAGTCTTGCGGGTGGGCCGTTTGCGCGGTGCGCTCTCCTGCTGCTGGCGGTTGCCATATTCCCGGATCAAATTGGCGCTGTAGCGCGTGAAGGCGATGTCCATGTGGCGCCGCATGGCCGCGCGCGCCTGCTCAGGGTTGCGCTCGCGCAGGGCCTGCATGATGAGGCCGTGCTCCTCGATGGCTTCCTGCCACACGCGGGTGCCGTCGAAGTGGCTGTGCAGGCGCTCGAACAGCGGGCCCAGGCGGGCATCGAAGAGCTGCGTCACCAGCCCGACCAGCACGCTGTTGCCGGTGGCCTCGGCCAGTCGGATGTGAAAGAGGCGATCGGCTTCCAGCGGATCGATGCCCGCTTCGGCATGCGCGATCATGAGCGAGTAGGCTTCCTCGACGGCCGCGATCTGCTGCTTGCTGCCATGCTGGGCAGCGGCATAGGCCACTTCGCCTTCGATCATCTCGCGCGCGCGGATCAGTTCCAGCGGTCCTTCCTCGCCGGACAGGTCATGCCGCAACTCGCGCTGCATGGGCGGTGCACAGACATAAATGCCCGAGCCCATGCGCACTTCGATGTAGCCCTCCACCTCCAGCGCAATGAGCGCTTCGCGCAACGATGGACGGCTCACGCCCAGCTGTACCGACAGTTCACGCTCGGACGGCAGGCGTGAACCGACGGCGAATTCTCCGTCCACGATCAGCTTGCGCAACTGGTCGCTGATCTGCCGGTACAAGCGCTGCGGTTCAATCGCTTCGATGGGCATGATGGTCCTCAGGCGAGGGTCGCGGGAAACTCCAGATCGTAGGCGGCACCGGCTTCACGCAGCATGGGCGCAATGGTCGGATGCAGGGTCACGCCTTGCGCCAGCTGCTCGGCGCGGCGCTGCATGCCACGGTCGCCGGGCATGCGCACCTGGCCCACGCCGGGGCGCGGCGGATTGCTGCGGCAGGCCTGCGCGATGTGATCCATCTGGCGCTTGAAGTCCTGCTCGCCGCCGAAGGCCGACGGATCATAGAGCGACATGAACACCGTCGCCCCCCAGCCCGCTGCCGGATCGGCACGCCCGAAACCGGACAGGCCACCCGTCAACGCCTCGATCAGCACGGCCAGCCCGAAGCCCTTGTGCCCTGCCGAGAGCCCGCCCAGCGGCAGGATGGTGCCCGGCGGCGTGGCCGAGAGCACGGCTGGATCGCGGCTGGGATGGCCGGCGCCATCAATGAGCCATTCTTCCTCGAACTGCTTGCCGGCCTTGTGCAGGCGATTGCTCATGCCGTTGGTGGTGATGGAAGCCGAGATGTCGACCAGGAAGGGTGTGCCGGAAGTGGGAATACCGGCCGCAATCGGATTGGGCGTAAACACCGCCTGCGTGCCGCCGAAGGGAGCCACGCTCTGCACCGCCGGGTCCGAGCTGGCCAGGATCATCATGAAACCCTCTTGCGTGGCACGCAGCAGATAGGCGGCCAGGCAGGCGATGTGGTGACTGTGATGGATGGTCAGTGAAGCGGTTCCATAGTCGCGCGCCTTGGGGATCAAGGCATCGATGCCCTGGTGCACCAGCCACGGGCCCGGCAGGCGGCGGCCATCCCAGGCCAGCGCGGCGGCGCGCTCCGAGAGCACCTCGGGTTGGCCGGTTTTGGCCATGCTGCCCTTTTCCAGTTCCTTGACGTAGGGGGCCAGCAGCGCCAACCCGTGGGTATCGTGGCCCAGCAGGTCGCCATCGACCAACGTGGCGGCGACGCTGTCGGCCTTGTCGGCCTCAAGGCCTGCGCGCTGCAACAGAGTGGTAGCGAACTGACGCAGGGCGTCAGCGGAAAAGCGTTCGGGTGCAGCCATGGCACACACATCCTTTCAGGAAGGGATACTGCTTCCGGCATAGGGAAAGCAGTCAGGAGTCTCCGGAGTCGTTTTTCTTGTCGCGCCGCGCTGTGGAACAAGCAGCGGCATGCGGTCATGTGGTCTGACCAGCGCAAGCAGAATTTCATATCGGCCCGGCACTGTCAAGAATGAAAATGCCGTGAAAAAAAATTCACCTTTCATGCGTCGCAGCATTTCCAGCGCCCCCAACGACCCGTCGCAAACCTAGACCCCGCCTGCCTTCTGGCGCAGTAGCCTGCTGGACCGGATGCTGCGCCGGCAACATGCCGCAAGCGACCGTGGTTTCCTGACAAATCGCTTTCCCGCAATTTGGTATTACCACTTGACCAAGCAAATCCGGCTGCAATAGACTCGCAGCCAATTACACAAGTCACGTCGCTTCAGCGTGCTTCGCCACCGTCGGGGACGGGGCAGGCCGCAGGGCAGAACGGACGGCACAGACCCAGCCGCCACGGCGGCTCCAGGCAACGGAGACATCCCATTGGCTTATCCAGGCACAGCATCGCATGTGAACCGCAGGACGCCGGCTGGCCGGGCGCAGGCGCGCTGCGCCGCTACCGCTTCCAGCGTGCGTGCGCGCCGCGCCTTGCATCGCTGCTCCGCTTTCGGGTCCCTGCTGGCCTTCCTGCTGATTGATTTTTCCCGCTATTTCTTTGACCAGGGCGACAGTCATCCTGTCGCCCTGCGCGCTCTCGCCTGAGTTTGACAAAGACCAGGTTCGCGCAGGCAGCAAGCATTGGACGGCACTGCCGGCCTCATCCGGCTGGCAGCACATGGAACGCATGAAGCAGGGCAAGGGACGCAGTGCGCGCTTGCGCACGCACCTTGCCAGGGAAACGACAATGACTGACGACACCAAGAAAAAATCCACCCGCCGCAGCCAGGCCTGGTTTGGCCGCCAGGACCGCGATGGTTTCATCTACCGCTCCTGGGTGAAGAACCGCGGCATCCCGCACGACCAGTTCGATGGCCGTCCGGTGATCGGCATCTGCAATACCTATTCCGAACTGACCCCCTGCAATTCGCACTTCCGCGCCCTGGCCGAACAGGTCAAGATCGGCATCTGGGAAGCCGGCGGTTTCCCGCTGGAGTTCCCCGTGATGTCGCTGGGCGAGACCCTGCTGCGCCCCACCGCCATGCTCTACCGCAACCTGGCCAGCATGGACGTGGAAGAGTCGATCCGCGCCAATCCGCTCGATGGCGTAGTGCTGCTCATGGGCTGCGACAAGACCACGCCGGCGCTGCTGATGGGCGCGGCTTCGGTGGATGTGCCGACCATCGGCGTCTCCGGCGGCCCGATGCTCTCGGGCAAATACCGTGGCCGTGAACTGGGTTCCGGTACGGGCGTATGGCAGATGTCGGAAGATGTGCGTGCCGGCAAGATGACGCAGGAAGAATTCTTTGAAGCCGAGAGCTGCATGCACCGCTCGCACGGCCACTGCATGACCATGGGCACGGCTTCCACCATGGCCAGCATGGTCGAGGCGCTGGGCGTGGGCCTGCCGCACAATGCCGCCATTCCGGCCGTCGATGCGCGCCGCAACGTGCTGGCCCGCAACGCCGGCCGGCGCATCGTGCAGATGGTGGACGAAGACCTGGTGCTCTCGAAGATCCTCACCCGCCAGGCCTTCGAGAATGCCATTCGCGTCAACGCCGCCATCGGCGGCTCCACCAATGCGGTGATCCACCTGCTGGCCATTGCCGGCCGCATCGGCATCCAGCTCGACCTGAAGGATTGGGACGACATCGGCCAGCAACTGCCCTGCCTGCTGGACCTGCAGCCCTCGGGCAAATTCCTGATGGAAGATTTTTACTATGCGGGCGGCCTGCCGGCAGTGATCCGCCAACTGGAAAGCGTGATCGACAAGAGCGCCCTTACCGCCAACGGCAAGACCCTGTGGGAGAACTGCCAGGATGCGCCAAACTGGAATCCGGAAGTCATCCGCAGCTTCGACCAACCCTTCAAGGAAGCGGCCGGCATCGCCATCCTCAAGGGCAACCTGGCCCCGGACGGTGCCGTCATCAAGCCATCAGCCGCCACCCCTGCCCTGCTCAAGCATCGCGGCCGTGCCGTGGTGTTCGAAAACAGCGACGACCTGCACAAGCGCATCGATGACGAGAACCTGGATGTCGATGAAACCTGCGTGCTGGTGCTCAAGAATTGCGGTCCCAAGGGTTACCCCGGCATGGCCGAAGCGGGCAACATGCCGCTGCCGCCGAAGGTGCTGCGCAAAGGCATCACGGACATGGTGCGCGTCTCGGATGCGCGCATGAGCGGGACCGCCTACGGCACCGTGGTGCTGCACGTCTCGCCGGAAGCGGCCGCCGGTGGTCCGCTGGCGCTGGTGCAGAACGGCGACTTCATCGAACTCGATGTGGAGGCGCGCAAGCTGCACCTGGATGTCTCGGACGAAGAACTGGCACGCCGCCGTGCGCAATGGCAAAAGCCCGAGCTGCCGCCTCAGATGCAGCGCGGCTGGGTCAAGCTCTATGTGGACCACGTGCAGCAGGCCAACCAGGGCGCGGACCTTGATTTCCTGGTCGGCAAGAGCGGACCTTACGTGCCCAAGGACAATCACTGAACTGGCCTGCCCTTGCCCCCAGCAACGGCGGCAAGGGCAGGAGAAATTTTCAAAGCCAACTGGCTTGACCGAATTCCACCTGCAGCAACGCATCAGGCATCACAAGCTTCACAGGCTTCACAGGCTTCAACAAGCAGCATTAAGCAAAAGTTAAGGGTCATCCAAACAGCATTAAATTCAGCTTAATACCAGCATCCGTCGTACCCCGGGACCACGGTACAGCCACACAAGCGGCGGCCGTGTTCCAGGAAGTAGTTGCATCAGGTGGACCAAGACAACCATCACGGAGACGAGCAATGAAAGTACTGATTACGGACTACGATTTTCCCGACGTCGACCTGGAGCTTGCGCTCTACAAGGAAGCCGGCGTGGAAGTCGTGACCGCGCAATGCCGCACGGAAGAGGAGGTGATCGCCGCCTCCGCAGGATGCCAGGGCCTGCTG